>JBJFEF010000253.1:0-11721 GCA_051890435.1 Muribaculaceae bacterium | reverse complement strand
TCTGGAGGAGGTTCTGCGAGTGAGCCTTATCTCTTTGCAGGACTTAACGCTCACTACACCACTGCGCAGGAGAACGATTCATCGCTACCTGCGGCTCAGTGGCAAGCCAACGTCCACAAGGAGAAGGGCAAGTGGGTGCCTGTTACCGGCTATCGCGCCGAGGTGCTTAACACCACCGTCATCGGTGCGCGTATGTTCAAGGCAGGTGCCACAATGGGCAAAGCTGCCGGTTATTTCGATGCCGAAAGCGTGCAACAATATTACGACATCGACGGCTACGTATTCAACTGCAACGACATCAACGGTAAAGTGGAAAACATTCAAGACATTCCTAACTATTGAACGTTATGAAAAAAATTCTATACATAATCGCAGCATTGAGCCTCGTGACGGCTTGCACCGCTGACGATGACTGGCTGAAAAACGCCACCAAGGAGCAGAAGTCGCTTCTCGGTCGCGCCATCAACTTCGATGCGAGCGTTGCCGATGCATTTACTTCCCGCGCCACCTATAATGGCGACGGATCGTTCAATGAGGGCGATGTGATGACCATCTACCGCCAGTTTTCCAACTATGGCGGAGCTTCATTCGATGCCACGCATGAGGCTTATCGTGTATATTACTACAAGGCTCACCGCGCTGCCAACACCAATATCCTGCTCAAAACCGAGTGGGCGATTATGACGGGGCAATACGGTTCCGACGGTACTGCCGACGATGTGCCTGCCGACCGCAAGCTCTTCGCCCAGCAGGAATCAGATACCCTCATTTGGGAGGACGGTCGCACCGTGCGTTTCCGCGCTTGGGCTATCAGCAACCTCGCCGGAAGCTACGGCAGAGCATCTACGTTCTATCCCGACTTCACCATCTCCGACTATGTACACGCTTCGGGTCCGACGCTGAGTATTCCGCTCTCGCTGCGCCACATGGGCTTCCGTGTAGGCTTCACCCCCTACCCCGGCAACCGGATTTCGCGCATCGAGCTGTGCCTCGATGCCGCCGACTATATGCGCAATGACAATGCCGGCTCATCTCAAGCTGACGAAGATGACAAACTTAGCCCTGAAGAAGCGGCGGAAGTTGCCGCCGAGGTGAAAGCTGTGTATAACCGCATGTGTATGCCCGGTGGCGTGGATATTGAAAAATACCGCCTCAAAGCGATGACGAAAGCCTTCTTTACCAACGCTAGCAGCGATTTCCAGCATATCGTTTCAGAGGCTAATCAAGCTCAAATGATTTCTTTTGGCGATAAAACTGCCGCAGAAATCGAGTCGCTTGCTCAGCGCCCCACTTTTATCAACAACAATGGCACTTTCTATTCCATTGCCATTCCCTACGATATGAGCACAAGTAATTATGGCGACCCGATAAAGCTGCCCGGAAAAGCTCGCTTCAAAGTATGGCTCCGCGACGTGAATAGTGGCGACACCGGCGGCTCATCTTCGGAGGAAAACGAATACCACATTTTCTCGCTGAGCGACATCAAACTAAACGGAGTGTCGATATTTGCCAACGGCATGACATTCTTTGCCGGCTACAGCCACATCTTTAACGTGGGCTATCACTATGGCAAATTCACCGTGGATATCAATCCATCGTTCTCGTGGGTGGAGCAAGACCTCGAAGGTGGTAACTTCACCGACGTTCCGAATACTCCCGGATCCACCGAAACACCCTACAAGTGGTGGACCGATGCCATCAACACTGCAATTGATGGTGCACTCTACCACAACCTGACGTTCGACCCTCAGTTCAAGATTTCATCAGTCGAGGAGTTTATCGAGCTTGTCAACTTGGTGAATGGCGCTGCAGCTCAACATGAAGGCAGATTAACCTCTACTGCACGATTCAGTAAAACTTGGGACGAAGAAAATAACTGTTGGAATTGGGAGGCAATTACAAACTCTGAGAATGGTCTCAACCAATGGTGGTACGACCCCGATAATATCTTCGATGCAGAAACAGGCGACACCATCTGGGTGACTCACGCCGCAGCTGCCGAGAAGGGCTATATCTTCTTTAAGCACTATTTCCCACCCGATGGCGATAAGCCGGCTTACACCACCGAAGACTATCTCGATGGACCGTACAGCTTCTACAGTGCCATCATGAAGAGTTCGTTCAAGATAACACTCACACAAGACCTCGACTTCGGCGACTATCGCCTCACCGACGGAGTAGGCAAATCTGCCGAAGCGAAGTTCCAAGGTATCTTCGATGGGCAGATGCACTCCCTCAGCAACGTGAATATGGCAGGCGGCTACCTCTTCCCCTACACCGGGGGTGCTGCTATCACCAACTTGAAGCTCACCGGCAACCACCCTCTCGGCGTGGTAAACGAGGGAACAACTACCAAAATTGCCGGCATCGCTTCTTATGTGCCTGCACCAAGTAACGGAAACGCACTGGCTGTGAAACTCAGCGGCTCAAGCTATGTGGCGGGTTGCATTCACCACAGCGAATCGGTGAACGACAAGCCGGGAGCACTCGTGGGCAGTGCCAACGACCTCCACATGTGGGGCTGCATGCAGACGTCGGAGGGCATCAGCGGTGGTGCGCTTGTTGGCTCTGATGTTGCAAATCTTGCACCGCAAGACCCCAACGACCTGAAGTGGAGTCGCTTCATGTGCAACTACTACGATGTCACCGAGTCGCCCGGTGCTAATGCCGTGGGCAGCATCGCCGACACCTACGCTGTGCAGGAGTATATCCGCGGCAGCCGCACCTACATTCTCTGCGCCGTCAACGACAACAAGCTCCCTACCGACGCCTATCAGAATCTTCCCAACGACCGCAAGAAGGATATCTACGGTCTCGCGCCGTGGAAGGCAATGAACTATGGCATTCACCAGTATAACAACTCAGTGGCTGGCAAAGCACCATGCAACGCCCACTACGAGGCTATCACTGCGGGATATTCCCACCTCTATCCGCTGCTGAAGGCAAACCGACCCACCGCCGGGCAATATGAAGATGTGCTCGAGCAGTCAAACTAACCACACACTAACTTTTGCAAGATATGAAACCACTATCACACATATTGATGCTGATGCTTGCCGCAACTGCCCTCTGCGGCTGTTCGGGCGATGAAGTAGCAGCCCCGGCTGAGGACAAGCCGGTGCTGTTCACCGGCACCATCAAGCCATTTGAGGGCGAAGATAGCCAATCGAGGGTAAATGTGGAGGGCACAGGCTTCACCGATGGCGATTTTATCCGCATAAAGGTGATTTGCCCCTACGTCACTTCAAGCGAATATGGCGAACAGAACTACGGTGCTTCCTACGACAGTTTCTGGCTTCTGAAATCTATCGGAGGCAGCAGCTGGGGTCCACTTACCGCCTCCGACGGTTGCGACATCAACGGCGACTACCTCGACAGTGGCTCACAGTCGATGTCGTCGCTCTATCTCTCACAGCAGACTCCCTACGTATTTACGGCACAGACGTGGAGCGTGGAGCGCAAATTCGTCACCGGTAGCAACTTAGTACTGCTCTATTCACCCATTTTCCACGCCGACCAGTCGCGCGAGGCGAATTATCGAGCCTCCGACCTTCTGTGGGCACAAAGCTACCTCCAGACAGGCTCAGAGAGCGTGCATTTCGACTTCTACCACAAGATGGCAGCTCTGAAAATCACTATCGACGACTCAGCGTTGCCCGTAGGCGAAAAACTGAGCGACAATGCCATTCTTTCTCTCTCGGGAATGCCCGGAATAGACCACGCCGAGGTTGTTGTGGGCGACTATTATGCCGCAAAGAGCAAGACCGGCGCGGCTTTTGGCTACAAGCAGAAAAACTCCTGCACGAAGGAGAACAACGGCATAGTGCTTGGTGTGGCTGTAAACACCGCAACGGGTGCCTACACGCTGCCAATGCGCGGAAATCCGGGCTGGAACACAAACAGCTACTCTCCGCAATTTGTGCCAAACGATGGCACATACACCGCCTATAAAGCCGCCACTAAGCTCTACCGCCTCATAGTGCCGCCTTGCGAGCTTGAAAGCAAGCCTGTTTTCCACCTCCTTGATGGCGACCGCCGTTGGACTTACGAGCTTAATCGGCTCACCTTCGAGCAAGGCAATCTCTACAATATCACGATTAATGTAGTACCGACACTCCTTCCATCTCAACTGAATGATGACTATGAACTATAAGAAATATGCAATTACGGCAATGACTGCCGCTCTCCTGGCAATCGCATCGTGCTCCGAGCAGAATCTGCCCGGTGTGAACGACGACTGCGACCCTCGCTTGCTCACCGGCATCAATGCCTTGATGGGGCAAAGTGAGTCGCGAGCCTACGTGCCTCTCACCGACCCCGATTACATCGGCCGCAAGGATTTTGCCAACGGCGACAAGCTGGTATTTACCACCATTAAGCGCACAAATAGCCCAATTGGAAACTACACCTACGCCGGAATAGTGTGGAACCGCACCGGCGGTGGCTGGAATCGCGATGAAAACGACGAACAGCCCGAAAACATCTACTGGAGCGACGGTGAGAGCGGGCACACATTCACTGCCTATAGCCTGCCTGTGGGCGAATTTGCCTGGGAGGAGAAGGGTGGCTACTACTTTGGTAAACTCGGCAATTTCACCACCGACGAAGCCACTGCAATCGACTATTGCAGCACCTTTGGCAGCGACTTCTCTATAGCCCCTGCCGACAGCGGCAGCATCAGGCTACGCCGCGACGACTTAGTGCTCTCGCACAAGACCGACCTCGTTGCCGACCCCGGTGGCTCTATTGCCACAGTGCGATTCAATCACGCACTCAGTTTTGTGTATATCAAGGTGAATATCAATGGTTTTGCAGCTTCATCTACTGCCGAAGATACCAAATCGCGCGTGCACGATATGGAAATTCTCTCTCAGCCCATCTACTATAAGTGGAACAAAGCAAGCAGCGCAGCCGAGCCGCTAAGCGGCAGTGAGAGTGAGAAGCCCGACTGGATCACCGATGCCACTGCCAAAAAGGCCCTCAAAGCGTGCATTTTCAATCCCAAAGGACAGAATAACAACCAGTATAAGGAATTTATCTTCACTTCGCTTGCAGTGCCCACCACAGAGGCTGGCAGCACCATGCAGATGCGCTTCAAGGTCACTTATCCCGACCCGTTGCGCCCCAACACTGCCACTGTGACCAAAACCTATGTGGCAACAATCAATGGTGTGAAGCTCTATGCCGGCAAGCGCACGCAAATCAACATCACTCTGCGCCACACCGATGAAACCATGACCGTGGGTGCCGAGTATCACGACTGGGAGTTTGTAAGTACCCCCGACAACTCCAATCTAACCAAGAAATCGACCTTCCTCAGCTATGTGTCGCGCGACAGTGTGACAACCCACACCGACCCTAAAGCTACAGAGGACGATGCTACGTGGCTATACTACAAGCGCGATACGAATGGAAACGTTCAGAAAGACGCTGAAGGAAATGATATTATCCTCGATGTATATGGGAATGATGGCTCTCAGGAGAAGCCTTACATCATTGCTACTGCCGACCAACTGCTCTCTTTTGCCTATGAGGTGAAAGAAGAATTTGATTTCACCGGCAAGTCTGTGAAGCTCGATGCTGCCATCACCATGCAGCCAAAACTCTCCACACAAGCCACCGATGCAAACGCAGTGCACTGGATTGGAATTGGCGACAATGAACATGCGTTTAATGGACGATTCCTCGGCTATTCGCGCCAACTTAGCGGACAGCTCGGCAAGCCGCTGTTTATCAAAACCGGTGCAGATGCCTTCGTAGAGCATATCAGCCTGAAAAATGTGCTTGGAGTAGATGGCGGTGGAGCTGCTGTTGAAACTAATGGCGGAATCCTCGGTGCCTGCATCATCGAAGGCGATGTGATTTACACACCTGAAGGAGGTGAAGCCACTACCTATTGCGGCAGTCTTGCAGCCGTCAACGAAGCTACGGGGCATATCCTCTCGTGTGTTCACCTCGGGAAAGTGCAAGGTCCCGACTATGTAGGCGGCCTTGTGGGCTTAAATAAAGGACACATCGTAGCCTCCTACCACACCGGCTATGTAATCTCAACCAGCAGTGAAAATAGTAAAGTGTATGGAACAGTAGCAAAATCAGATAACGGCAAAGTGTTCGGCATTTATTTCAACTCCGACTATCTACCGAGAAGCAACGAATTAGGTGGAAAATCCACAACTGACTTACAAAACGAAGAATTTGTAGATGAAATTAACGGTTGGAAGCGCAGCTATATAACAAACGAAGAAACTGGTCTAACTCCCGGTATGATTGATCATTACAGAACTCAGCACGATTTCCACTATCGCCCGGGTGCTTATCCTCTCCCAGATTAATCTCTACTAAAAATCACTATCAAAAATAAGAATAGCGTAAGCATTAATCCCATCAGTCCCATTCATCCACTAAGCACCCACCACACATCCCCCAAGACGAAAATAAAGGAGCTACACCCTTGTGCAGCTCCTTTCATATATCTTCCAGCAAAAATCAGCGAACTCTCAGCACCTTTCCTGCTTGAATCTTCGAATTTTTCGTAATGCCATTCAGCTTGCAAAGGGCTGCAACAGTCGTTCCGTGACGTGCAGCAATCTTTCCAAGATTGTCGCCTTTGCGAATCTTGTAGGTTGCCTTTGAGCCTCCCTTCTTGTAGCTGTTGTTGCGCGAAGCACTCGAGCGTCGTGCATAACTGCGCTTTGAGTTATAGCCGGGAGCATTCTCAAACGTCTTTTTGCTGAATGTATATTCTTCTCCACGAACGGTCTGGTTCTCAAAGTCGAAGATTGCACTCGGATTGATGGCATATCCCATAAAACGAGTCTCGAAGTGCAAGTGAGGTCCGAAGCTTCTGCCTGTGTTGCCACTCAGTGCAATCGGGTCTCCTGCCTTTACCATCTCATCGGGATGCACCAGGAATTTCGACAAGTGTCCATACACTGTTTCAAGTCCGTTGGTATGGCGAAGTATCACATAGTAGCCATAGCCACCACGCTCATATTTGGTGAGTCGAACTTTTCCATCGAAAGCTGCATAAATAGTATCACCTATTGCCGAACGCAAATCCACTCCCTTGTGCATACGACGGAATCTTGGACGATAGCCGTATGGCGATGTCACTATTCCGGGGCATGGCATGTAGAAGTCGCTCACGTCGATTGTTGCCTCATCGGGAACTACGGCGTTCTTATATGAGTTCACCAAGCCACTCTCCCAACCCTCTGTGTAAATATCCGGTTCAGGCTCACACTCCTCATAGAGTTGGTTGGCATATTGCTCTGTCTCCTCTATTCTAATCTGTTCGCCTATGTTGGTTTGGCGGGCAAGAAGCTTATCGTGACGGCTTGAATAGTTGCTCACCGACTGCAGATTTTGGGCAAAAGCAGTTCCGCTCGCCAGCAGTGCAGCAAGTGAAAATGTCAATCCGATTTTTCTCAAAAAATTCATTGTCTCTTTTCTCCTCTTTTCTGTTGTTTTATGCTCTGTTCCGGTTGTAATCCTCGTGTGTGATATTTTGTGGATTTCAGCGATTATCAACTAAGGGCTTATCTTCCACCTCGTCTATCACAAGAATTCTAAACCTCGTCCGAAGCATAAAGATAGTTAAATCCTGTAGGAGTGTAATCGAAAATCTCCTCAGGTTTGAAGAAGCGTGCAAGTTCTATCTTGCCGTTCTCCACAGAGTCCGAAGCATGTACGATGTTCTCCTGTCCGCTCATGCTATAGTCGCCACGTATCGTGCCGGGATTCGCATTGCGTCCATTCGTTACACCTGTCATATTGCGCACCACTTGCACGGCATCTTTGCCTTTGATGCACATCACCACCACCGGTGTTGACATCATTGAAGCCTTGATGCGGGGGAAGAATGGTCGATCCACAAGGTGGGCATAGTGCTCATCGAGTAATGCATCATTCAGCTGAATCATCTTCATTCCTGCGATAATCAAGCCTTTACGCTCAAATCTGGTTATAATTTCTCCGGCGATTCCTCGGCCTATTGCCGATGGTTTCAATATGACTAATGTTTCTTCCACTGTTAAATAGTTTTTACGGTTACACTTCTGCTTTCAAAGTTAGCACTTTTTTCTTGCAAAAAGAAATATTTATGCAAGTTTTTTCTTGCACCTCAATTTGCTTCAACGAAAACCGTACACCAATCATCTATCAATCAACAACATACGACAAAACATGTTTTACAACACATTTTGCCGTTCCTAATTTTCTGTAATTTTCATTTTCACAATTCCATTGTTAAAATTCAGTCCCATTAACAATTCCCCATTTACCCAACAAAGTCCTCCCCTCACCCGATGAAAGCACTCTACCCTATCCGATGACAATCAGCTTATCAGGCTCCAATTAATCTGTCGCTTATAAAGAAACTGCAATTGTCGCAATAGCATCTGGTTGGGAATCTGCGTCAGTTGCGGGTCGGCATCGAGTATATGTCCGGCTATTTCACGGGCCTGTTGCATCACCTCCACGTCCTTCGTCACATTGGCTATGCGCAAATCAAAGGCAATACCGCTCTGCTGCGTACCCTCCATGTCGCCGGGTCCACGCAGCTTGAGGTCCTCCTCTGCCACCACAAAGCCGTCGGTGGTCTGTGTCATCACCTCAAGACGATGCCGCGTGTCGCGCGAAATCTTATAATTCGACATCAATATGCAAAATGCCTGGTCGGCTCCTCGGCCCACACGTCCACGAAGCTGATGCAGTTGCGACAGCCCAAATCGTTCGGCATTCTCAATGAGCATCACCGATGCGTTCGGCACGTTCACTCCCACCTCAATCACCGTGGTTGCCACCATTATCTGCGCCTTTCCCTCGGCAAATATCTTCATCTGATAGTCTTTCTCCTCGGGCTTCATCTTGCCATGAACCATGCAGACCCTGTACTGGGGGAACACCTCTCTGATTATCTCATACCCCTCCTCCAAGTTGCGCAAGTCCAGCTTCTCGCTCTCCTGAATCAGCGGATACACCACGTATGCCTGCCGTCCCTGCTTTAGCTGCTCGCCAATGAAGCGGTACACCTGAATGCGGTGGTTGTCATATCGCAGCACCGTCTGTATGGGCTTTCGACCCGGAGGAAGTTCGTCTATTACCGACACATCAAGGTCGCCATACACCGTCATTGCAAGCGTGCGCGGAATCGGCGTGGCTGTCATCACAAGCACGTGTGGGGGCGTCACGTTCTTCTGCCACATCTTCGCTCGCTGTGCCACTCCGAAGCGGTGCTGCTCATCTATCACAGCCATTCCAAGGTTCTTGAAGTTCACCGTGTCTTCAATCAAAGCGTGTGTGCCTATCAATATCTTCACATCACCGTTCATCAAGCCTTCGTGTATTTCTTCCCGGTCGCGCTTCCTGGTTGATCCTGTAAGCAATTCCACCCTCACACCTATTCTCTCAGCCATCTCGCTGATAGTCTTATAGTGCTGACCTGCAAGTATCTCAGTGGGTGCCATCAAGCACGCCTGGAAGCCGTTATCCACCGCCAGAAGCATCGTCATCAGCGCCACAAGCGTCTTTCCGCTTCCCACATCTCCTTGCAGCAGTCGGTTCATCTGCTTTCCGTTTCCCATGTCGGCGCGTATTTCCTTTATCACGCGCTTCTGAGCACCCGTCAGTGGGAATGGAAGCACTTCGTTGTAGAAGCGGTTGAAGCATTCTCCCACCCTTGTGAATCTGAATCCGGCAAGACTCATACTGCGGTTACGCGCAAACTTCAATATATTAAGTTGCAGATAAAAAAGTTCTTCAAATTTCAGTCTGAACTGAGCGCGTTGCAATTTCTCTACCGATTCAGGGACGTGTATGTTGATTAGTGCCTCCCTTATGGGCATCAGCTTCATCCGGTCGATGATATGCTGGGGCAGAGTTTCCTCTATGCGTCCCAGTCCTGCAATTAAGGTAGTCACCATTTGTTGCAGATTGCGCGAGGTAAAACTGCGGTTGCGCAATGTTTCGGGTATTGTATATATTCCCTTGAAGCCTTGCTGTGGTGCGTCAGGGCGATATTGTTCCACCTCGGGATGTGAGATGCTGAAGTGTCGGTTAAATTCGGTTGGCTTACCGAAAATCACATAATCCACACCCGTGTGGTAGCTCTCCTGAATCTGTTTCACACGGTTAAACCACACCACTTCTATCGTCCCGGTGCCGTCGGCAAACAGCGCGTTCAGCCTCTTGCGCACACCCTCTCCATTCACCGTGAACGACAGGAAGCGGCCTTTCAGCTGAATATAGGGCATATCGCCCTCTATGTCGCGTATGTGGTGAATCTTGCTTTTATCCACATAGCGATATGGGAAATAATATAGCAAGTCGTAGTAGGAATGTATGTCGAGTTGCTTCGCAAGCATCTCGGCACGCTTCGGCCCCACGCCGTGCAAGTATTTTATGTCGGTCTTAGCAAGTCGTTGCATTTTTCAAAATATTCTCGGCAATGGCTATATCGCCGGGATGTGTTATCTTCATGTTGTCGTGGTTGCCTTCTATCAAGTGGATGCAATGCCCTGCAGCCTCCACCACCGAAGCATCGTCGGTGAATAGTGGCGACAGCTCCACATTATATGCTTCATGCAGCAAGTCGAGCGTGAAAGTCTGCGGTGTCTGCACTGCCACAAGCTCATCTCTGCGCATGGCTCTCGACGTGCCATCGGGCTCAATGTGCCTTATCGAATCAGTCACTGCCACCACCGGCACGGCACTGCCATAAATTGCAGCTTCTTCGTATGCCCGCTCTATCACCTTCGGCGACACCAGCGGACGCACCCCGTCATGCACTGCCACCACCATCTTCTCTCCGACGTCGCAAGTTTCAGCAGCCAAGGCTTCCACTGCCCTAAGTCCGTTTTTCACCGACTCAAAGCGGCTGCTTCCGCCGGTCGCAACCGTACATTCCACCTCAAAGTGATGATTTTTGCACAATTCGCGCCAATAATCCTGCTGTGCTGACGGGAGCACAAGCACCACTTGCGCATTGCAATGGGCGAATTTCCGCACCGTGTGCATCAGCACCGGTATTCCCGCAAGTGGCAAAAATTGCTTGGGCACATCCGATCCGAATCGAGTTCCCGACCCTCCTGCCACTATTATTGCATATTTCTTCATAATCTTATTTCATTCTGTTTCATCAACCACAAAGTTAAGAATAATCCCTCGCATTTTTCACCCTCCTCACCGCATTTTTTCACAAAAAAAGAACGTATCATCGTCATTTGTCCCGATACGTTCTCTTTTCGTTTGAGCAATTCCGCGCTCTTATGGCTTTGTTTCGTAAGCTGGGATTCCCACAAGCTTCATGTCGAATATCAATGTAGAGTATGGCAGAATCGACTGGCTACCGCCTGAGCCATAGCCCTGCTGATATGGTATTATCACCTCACAGCTGTCGCCTATGTGCATATTCATCAACGCTATCGTCCATCCCTCAACCACACTGCTCGGCTTTGTGCGATACACACTGTCGGCAGGGCTCGTTCTCCAGAACGATGAATCAAACACCACGCCGTCAATATCGTGTCCACGATACTTCACATCTACTGTCGATGTAAGCATAGGCTTCAAGTTGTCCTTTGTGAGCATTGTGTCGTTGTAGTAGCGTATTAGTATGTAGCCCTGGCTGTTCCACGAGGTAGGAACCAATCGTGTATATACAGCCTTGCCTTGAGCATCTTTCTCTGCCTCCTTATCGGCTATATACTTCAAGTTGCTCTC
>JBJFEF010000252.1:0-5700 GCA_051890435.1 Muribaculaceae bacterium | reverse complement strand
CGCTGCCGACATCTCGGGGAAGTGTCCGGCACGAGCCTGCTCCACGATATAAGGCACACGCAAGGCAGGATTGGCAAACTGCAACATCGGCTCTGCAAGATTGTTCTTGGCGAGAATGTTGATAGCCACGAGGCGGTTAAACCAGGTGTAAGCCACCTGCTCCACTACGCCACGGAAGCCGTGGAGCGATATTTGACGCTGAAGCGATTGCCACTGACGCAGAAACGACTCGTCTTTGGTCTGCGCACCGAAAGCACAGCCGCCTTGCACCGGCTTTGGCTCGATGATGGGTTCACCGTTTTCACGAAAGAACGAGCGGAGGCTGTTGATCACGCCTTTAAGAAGGCGAACACGAGCCTCAGTGGCAAATTTGCGTATCTGATTAGTATTCATTTCGTTACATTACTATGATTTCTTCGCCGTTATCTATGTGACGCATGAGTTGTGCACGGAGATTGGCGAGATAGTTATCTACATCTTGCGAAGTGGTGAGTTTCGATGTGCTGCGAGTAGAGAGCCGCACGTTTTTCACCCTTGGAGTTGGAGCCGGCGGCGGAGTCGGTGCTGAACCACCATTGGGGTTAGGCGTCGGTGTCGGAACCGGAGCGGAATGAGCAGCCGAGAGTATTCTGCCGGTTTGGGTGGCGTAATAATCATCGGTGTTGCGGTTGAGTTTGAGGTTGGCAATGCTCTGCGATTGCGTTTTTGAGAGGATTACACTTTCGATGTTGGAAGTGTAAGGCACACTCTGATCCGCAGCAAAACGGATGATTTGTTCTTCCGTCTCACGGTAAGCGGCTCGGATTTCTTCGCGAAGCCGGTTGCGCACCTCATCGAGTTTAGCACGGAGCAAACGCAGTTTCTGTCGATATGCCGGCATGGTTCTCATCGGCTTTTTGTCGGTGAGAATTTTCCGGAACTCATCGGCGGCAGCCTTTGCTTCGCTGTCGAGGTCTTCCCAATTAGCCTCGTTTTCGCGAGCGAATTGGCAGCAGTCCTTGTAGGCATTGAGTTGGTCGTCGCAGAACTCGCGTACCACCTTACCTTCATCCATCAGAGCCTTTGCCTCGGCGTGGTCGCTTACCACCTTTTGGAAGAATGTGGAATAGTCGCGCACGGCTTGCCACTCGGTGAGTTTTGCCACCACCCGTTGCAGCGATTCGGCAAACGGATAAGCGGAAATATCATTGAGCAGTTGCTGCTCGTTTCGCATCTTTTGAGCGAGCATTTCTTTGCAGGCATTGTAGATTTCGATAGCATCGGTGCCGCCCGGCACAGTCTGCACATTGAAGATGTCTTTCCAAGCAGCAGTGAAACTGTTGACCAAATCCTGCGAGATGGCACGAGCCGGCTTGATGGTGAATTTGTTCTTTTCGCGGACAATGTTTGCTGCCACCACGCTGCGATCAACGTTGGTATTATTGTTATAGGCAAACTCGTAGATACGGCGGCGAACAAGCTCGTTCACCACATAGATAGTAGCCAAATCGCTCCAACCGTATGGGCGTTTGAGGAAGGTAGCCACAACGTCGGTGAGCACGACATCTACGCCTCCCTGTCGGTCAATGTAGTTTTTCACCGCCTTTTCAGCCTCGTTTATGGGATTAAGTGCACCATACTCATCGGCGTGGATAGGACGATTGATTTTCTGGCGCAGAGCATCGGTAGTGGTTGGGAATACGCTCGAAGTTACCAACGAAGCCGAGGGATAAACATCACCGAGGTGACGTTGCACGGCAGCACGATAGCGGTCCTTGCCTTTTACAGTGATGGATTCCACGATATTGCCGTCGGAAATGATGACACACTTGTCGAACATTTCACGGAATCGAGGCACAATCTTGTCGCGATAGAGAGCATTAGCCTGCGCACGGAACTCTGCATTAGTGCGGCTGCGTGTTTCGGATTGCGTCTGGATGCGCAGGTATTTCTCCACTTGGCAATACCAGTGGAATATGTTCTTTAAGTCACCGGACTCACGATAGAGTTCAGCCATATAGAAGATAAGTCCGTCGCGACCATTGGTGAAAGCGTATTGGTTTACATCATCTACCTGGCTCTCAAACACGAAATTCACCTTGATGTCAGCCGAACCGCCATAAAGCATTTTATCCATAATGCTCACAGCCACGTTGAAACTGGTGTTGCAGTAGTTCTCACGGTTGGAGGGCGCGAGATATTCTTTGTAGATGTTGGTAATGACGGTGGCGCGCGAATCGGCATCTACAGTCTGCGACTTGATGGTGCTTGCCACTTCGCGCTCGTCTTCGGTATAGAAACTATACACTTCGATAGTGCCGCGAGTTTCTTTGCGAATGATGTTGTTGGTGATAAGGAAGTCGAGCACATTCTGCACGTCGTTTTTGAGCGTGAGTTTTTGGCAGTCGATGTCCTGCATGAGCAGTGTGGTGATATTGTCGGCAGAAGCCGAGAATGCCATACGGTGTTGCTCGCTCATATAGCAGAGCATAAACAACACATGAACCACACGCATTGCAAAATCAGGCTTTTGGTATGCTCTCGCCACATTTTCAGCCGGTGCAACGGCTTTGGAGCCTTTGTTGGATAGACCTTGGCTGAACATGGCGTTGTAGAACTGGTCGAACGAGATAAAGTCGCCCACTTCCTGCTCCTTGGTGTCTTTGGCGGTGCTGTGTGTTACCTTGATGATGCTTCGCTCATTGCCTTTCACTTCACGATTGACAAACTCGATTGCCACGAAAGAGTCAAAGATGTTGCCCATCAGCGTGAACTGATAAGGTACAAACGGATAGTAGTTGATGAAGTCGTCGGCATCGGAGAAGATGCGGTAACCCGTGGGCAGGTTGAATTGAGCCTCAATGGCATTTTTCTTCTGCGCATAGAGTTTGCTGAGTGCGAGCGAGGCGTCGGCGGTCTTTTCAAGAATACGGCGTTGGGTGATATATTCGGTGCTGGTGCCTTTGAGCGACACTTGCACTTGGAAACGTCCCATAATCTTGCCGTAGTCGTCGCTCGTTTGGTTGATTTGGCAACTGCTCACAATTTCCGAAAGGTCTTGCTGTGCGGTGCAAGCCACCCACGCTTTGCCTTCGCATGGCAGATTGATGTCCGACACTATCTGCTGCAATTGGAGTAGAAGTCCGGCACGGTTGTCGATAAACTGGCTAATCTCATCGGCAAGGAACACGATGCGGTAATTTTCGCCTTGGCGTGCGATGTGGCTCTTGAGTTCTGCCACGAATGTTTCCACGCTCAGATTGACGGTGTCGGTGGCGATTTTTTCGCGGATAACATCGGTGGTGAGCGTCGGCACAAGTTCTTTGCCGGTTTCAAGGACAAGGTCGAGTTCGGTGGTGGCAAGAGAGATACATTCTTCGTCCCAGTTGAAGCCCATTTCAGCGATTTTCTCCTTAAACTCGTCAAATTTGCCCTTTTCGTCGAGCACTTTCTCGAAATATTGTGCCAAAGCGAGATTGACGCTGTTGTAGCCACGCATACGGTTGAACTCGTTCCAGAACACATCAATGAATACGCGGTCGTGTGCACCTTGTACGTTGTGAACCGAACCGATATTGAAAAGGATTGCATCGACTTTAGCAGAAGCGAGCCACGAGGCAAGTTCGTGGCAGTCGGCAACGGTTACTTCCGAGCGACTGTCGGGCACTTGCAGCGGGTCGCGCTCCTCAACGGCTTGCTTGAAGCGCTCCATTGCAAGTGTGCTGAAGCGTGGGTCGAGGCAATATTTGATGTACTTCAAGAAGTGCGATTTACCGGAACCGAAGTAGCCGCTAATCCACATACCGTTGTGGCTGTAAGTGCGGTCTTTGATTGCCGAAAGCACTTTGTAGAGGTTGTTGATGATATCGTCTGTAAAGACATACTCACCAATTTCTGTTGCAACCGTCTGCTGCGAGAGGTTGCTTGCATTTACCGCAGGATTTACTTCGCGGTTGATATCTTTGGCGTATATTTTTTCTAACTTCATAGCAATGGAGTGTATGTGAGGTGGTCTTAATCGTTTAGTAATAGAATAGCCCGATAAGTGTGTTGGTCGTTTATCTTCCCGAATAGGCTGAAAGAGTTTCCCTCGCTTTCGCCGGGATAGAAAACGATGATTTTATATTTGCTCGTTTCGTTGAATTCTTCGTAGCCCGACAAGAATACACTTGTGCGGAGGAATGGGAACATAGAGCCAATGCCGTAGAGAAAGACGTAGGGCTTTTTGCCTGTAGATTCGGCATTGACGTGCTCCATAATGCGGCGGTTGATATATTCGTAGAACTGGCGGCTGTTGGCTTTGGCAGTAAGCGACTTCAGCACGGCGTCGTGTTGTCCGGCATTGTCTTTGGTGAGGAAATAATGCAACTGCGAGTCGTCGAGCTTGCCGAATGACATTCCATCGAGGAAACGGCAAAACTCATCAAAAAGATTGAGTTTTAGCACGTCAAGATAGTTGGTAGGGCGAGCGAGATTTACAGTAAACTGCTCGATTTGCCTGCGAATGGAATACTCCTCCTCGGCATTGTATTGAAAGAGGTAGAAGTTGTAGAAAATATCACCGTGTTCGGTATCCTGGAACTCCTTTGACGACAGTTTCTCGTAAAGTTCTTCAATTGTCATGTTTCTCATACGGCATACGATTTAATGCGGTTAATAACGTATGGTTCGAGCAGGCAAGCATCTAAAAACCACGCTTCGTTGATTTTGAGGAAGTAGGCAAACTCTTCTTCATTGACTTGCGGCGAGCGAAGTTCCGATGTCTTGGCATCGAGCAAACCAACCTTGCGTAACATAGTGATGAAAGATGTAGTGATTTTATCCTTTGTTTCCTTGCTCCAGCTGTCAACGAACGCATTTGATGCCGAAATCTGATAGAACTCCGAAAGAATGTCGTTGTAGGTGACGGTTCGGGAGATGCCGTTCCAATTGTTAAGCACAACATTTACTTGGAAGTCAAAGTAAATGCGATATGTCTTGAGGTTTACAAAAAACATCGCCAACAACTGAGTGCTCTCGCTAACGGTGGAGAACCACTCCCAAAACTCACGCGGCACGGCATTGAAACGTCGCTTGAACTCGAGTACCGCCTTTTTGCGTGAAGTCTCCGACTTGATGAGCAAAATGTTGTTTTCGGAAATCTCTTTTTTGAGTAAAGTGTCAGCGTCGGGTGAAAGCAAAAGAGGTAGCATTGCTTTCATCTCGTTGTGCATAAAACTGCACCCTGTCATAGCCGCTGTGTATATCTTATCTGCCATAGTAAACGGAATAAGGACGTTTAGTTATCATGGGCCTATCGCTATCGCAGCCATCAGACTCCATAATGGCAGTTTTTATGTCCGTATAAAAAGAAAAGCGGGAGCCACACCTTAGCTCATTCCGCTATTCGAGGCCCTGAGACTGCCATTGCAACAGAACGAGCAATGGTAGAATCACCCCGCGTAGTATGAATATGCGTAATCTTCCTTAAAACGGCAGCAATGCCGTAATAGGAAGCACATAAACGTACCCAAGGGGCATCTACAATTGCTTCATCCTTGGTTGCAAATTCAAAATTTCTCAGGTTTCGAATAGCCAAGAAATAAAGCGTAAGTAAACGCCTTTCCGTATGTAAACGAACCACCCAATACCCGGTGTGCTCCTCCTCAGAGGCACCACGCATCGCGGGGTTCAGTTGCAAAGTTAAGAATTTTCCCCGAGATAACCACCAATTTTCCCAAC
>JBJFEF010000251.1:0-1609 GCA_051890435.1 Muribaculaceae bacterium | reverse complement strand
AGCTTTCACACTTCGAGGTGGTCAACTATCCCGGCACCGATTCTCCTATGGACTACCGCTGCTCTGTCACTGTTACCAAACCCGAAGTGGTGATCGGAACGCTGTCGATGAACAATGTATTCAGCTATCAGCACTATCGCTTCTACATACACAGCTACATTCCCCATGCCGACGAGGTGCAACTTTCGGTATTCTACGACCCCTACGGAATTGCCATAACCTACACCGGCTATGCTCTGCTTCTCTATGGTCTCATCATTTTCTTCTTCGACCGTCGCAGCAATTTCAGAGTGTTGCTCAGTCGATTCACAAATCAAAAAGTAACGTGCTCATGAATCTGTCACTCCGTATTCTAATCATCGTGTCATCGCTTTTCTTTGCATCGCATGGCAATTGCAACGAGCCTCTGCCCCGCCATCTCCCTGCCGATGTTGCCGACAACTTCTGCGACCTTCAAGTGCTCTACAACGGCCGCATTTGCCCCATGCACACCCTCGCTCACGATTTCACTACAAAGCTCACCGGCAGAAGCTCCTATCGCGGCTTGTCAGCCTCTCAGGTGTTCACCGGCTGGATATTCTACTTCACCTCGTGGCGTGGCGAGAAAATGATTAGGCTCAAAGGCTCGGCTACAAGCCGCATCCTCGGCATCGACGGCTCCTATGCTTCTCTTTCCGACTTCTTTGATGCTTCGGGCGAATACGTCCTCAACCGATATGTGGGTATTGGTGCGTCAAGCGACTCTTTGTCGCTGAAAAGCACTCTCACCGACGCCGACCGCAAAAGCATCGCCGATGCTCACGATAAATTCAGCCTCTTCCAAATGCTCTATGCCGGGCAACTACTGAAAATATTCCCTCTCCACAACGCCGACGGCAACGTGATGTGGTATTCGCCAGGCGATAATCTTCCCATCGACACCGACAATGAAAAATGGATTTTTGTGAAAAAATCGCTCGACTATGCACACGAACTCGTTGCCACTCGCAACTTCAATGCTCTTAACGCTATGTTACTGAAAATCGGCAAATTCCAGCAGACCGAAGCTGCCGACGTCATGCCCTCGCAATTCAGGTGTGATGTGGAGAAATGCTACAATCGCTATCACTCCTCCACGCTGTTCTTTATGATTGCCATGTCGGCAGGACTGTTATTCCTTGTTATCACCACCACCTGCATGGCACGCAACCGTGCATTGCCTTCGCCTACCTATCGCCTCATGCTTGCCTGCAACATGATAGCTCTCGCTTATCTCACGCTGATTTTTGCCATGCGCTGGATTATCGGAGCACACATACCGCTCTCAAGCGGTTTCGACACTCTCCTGTTTATGGCTCTGCTCATCGCCTTTGCCTCGCTGTCATTTCATCGTCGCTACACACCTTTGCTACCCCTTGGCTTGCTGCTGTGTGGCATGGTGATGATGGCTGCCCACATCAGTGAGAAAAACCCGCAAATCACTCCTCTCATGCCGGTGCTCAATTCGCCTCTGCTCAGCATTCATGTGGCTGTGATAATGATGGCATACGCCTTGTTTGCTCTCATGATGCTCAATAGCGCCACAGCTCTCATCTTGCATCGCTTCACACGCTCATCGCATCAATGGGTG
>JBJFEF010000250.1:0-5711 GCA_051890435.1 Muribaculaceae bacterium | reverse complement strand
ATGGCATTGATGATACTATCCACCGACCAAAGAAACATTCCCGAATTCCAGAAAAATTCGCCCGTGGCAATAAACACCTTGGCAAGCTCCAGATTAGGCTTCTCGGTGAACGTCTTCACCTTCGATATGCCCTCAGTGTCACCGGCTTCTCCCACCTGAATGTAGCCGTAACCCGTCTCGGGGCGGTTGGGGGTGATTCCGAGCGTGAGCAGCGCATCGTGCTTCTCCACAAATTCAAAGCCGCTCAATATGTTTTTCCTGAATTCATCTTCCTTGAGAATAAGGTGGTCGCTCGGAGCCACCATTATCGACGCCTGCGGGTTGCGTGCCTTGATGTGCCATGCCGCCCATGCTATGCAGGGTGCCGTGTTGCGGCGTGCCGGCTCAAGCAGAATCTGCTCCTTCTTCAGTCCCGGCAAGTGCTCCATCACCTGTGGTGCATACACCTCATTTGTCACCACCAATATATTTTCATCGGGCACAATGCCCTTTATTCTGTCGTAGCTCATTTGCAGCAACGAACGTCCCGTTCCGAAAAAGTCGATAAACTGCTTGGGGCGTTCTGCGCGGCTGTAGGGCCAGAAGCGGCTACCCACTCCGCCACACATTATCACACAATACCTGTTGTTCATGTCTTCGTATCGTTTGTTTATGTTACGGTTCTCAATCGAGCCGGGTTATATCCCACCTCAATTTTTTGCTAAGATAGTAATTTTTACTGAGAATAACGCCAATTTTTGCTGATTTGATATGATAAAATTTGCAAAATATCTCATTTCGCTCCATTTCACTCATTTTTTGCCAATTTCAGCAAGTAAAAAAAACATAAAACCGCCCCACAATGTTGATATTTCAATTCATTGTAGTAATTTTGCAAAAAACTAATCGTCGCAAATCTCTTATGAATAAATATTTCCTTGCCATCGTTGTGGCTATCTTGTCACTCATTCCTCTCACCTCGTCGGCTCAAAGCGGCACCAAATCGGTGGGCGTGTTTGGCGGCTTCAATTCCGAGACAGAGTCGGCTCTTGCAGGCGTTTATTTCCAGTATGGCTGCAACAATTGGTTGCGTCTGTCGCCCAATTTCCAGATGATTTTCAAGAAGAACGACCTCAGCGCCTTCCACATCAATGGCAACGCCAACTTCGTGCTCCCGCTATCGGGCAATTTCAATCTCTATGCCCTCGGCGGAATCTCCTATCAAAGTTGGCGTTTCTCAAATATCTTATTCGGCGACAACGATCTCCCTGAGGATATGGTGCACAACCGCTTCGGCTTAGCCACAGGCGGTGGCGTGGAAGTTTTCGCCACAAAGTCGCTAAAATTCATGGCTGAAGGCAAATACTCATTCGTCAAGGATTATTCGGCAGCCGATTTCTTCGTGGGCATAGGCTACGTGTTCTGACGCACGCTCCACCGTGCGCACCACCCACACCGTCAATAGCGTATCTTCTCTATCTCGCGCTGCATCGCCACAAGCCGCTCGCGCACTCCGCGCAGGCGGTCGATCACCTCTATGCGCTTCGACACATTGCTGCGGTTGCGCAAAATCTCGGCTTGCGCGGCATCGAGCTTCATGCCCTTCTCCTTCACTAAATAGTAGATGAGGCGAATGGTCTCAATGTCGGCAGAGGTGTAGAGTCGGCGGTTGGTATCGTTGCGCTTGGGGCGTATCACAGTGAACTCATTCTCCCAGTAGCGCAAAGTGGAAGCAGGCACCCCAAGAATGGCTGCCACCTCGCTTATGCGGTAGTATTTTTTGCTCAGTTCGTCGTTTTTTGGCATTTTTTTCGCAATAGTGCTTTTATATAACCCTTTACGTTTGCAAAAATAATATTTTCAGAGTAATTTTGTAAATTATTTTCGCACAATATTTTCATGGCAAGCGAAAAAGGACAGAAAATGGCTCCAAAACCACGCCTTTTCACTCCTTCTCGCCCCGTCTATGTGCGATTTGTTTTTGTGAAAATTATAACCGAATAAAATATATAAAATTTTTTAATCACAAGTATGCTTACAGCTAAAGAAGTAAGAGAATCTTTCAAGGATTTCTTCCGCAGCAAGGGACACACTATCGTGCCCTCTGCACCGATGGTCATCAAGGATGACCCTACACTTATGTTCACCAACGCTGGTATGAATCAGTTCAAGGACATCATCCTTGGCAATGTCGCGCCTAAGTTCAAGCGAGCGGCCGATTCTCAAAAGTGCTTGCGCGTGAGCGGTAAGCATAACGACCTCGAAGAGGTGGGTCTCGACACCTACCACCACACAATGTTTGAAATGCTCGGCAACTGGTCTTTCGGCGACTACTTCAAGAAGGAAGCCATCGACTGGGCTTGGGAATATCTCGTTGACGTGCTGAAGCTAAACCCCGAGCACCTCTACGCCACTGTCTTCGAAGGCTACGCTCCCGAAGGCCTTGAGCGCGACAACGAGGCTGCAAGCTTCTGGGAGAAGCACCTCCCTGCCGACCACATCATCAACGGAAACCGTCACGACAACTTCTGGGAAATGGGCGATACCGGCCCTTGCGGTCCTTGCTCTGAAATTCACATCGACCTCCGCGACGAGGCTGAGCGCGCTACAAAGCCCGGTCGCGAACTCGTGAACGCAAGCCACCCGCAGGTAATCGAAATATGGAACCTCGTGTTCATGCAGTATAACCGCAAAGCCGATGGCTCGCTCGAAGCTCTCCCGGCTAAGGTTATCGACACCGGAATGGGATTTGAGCGCCTCTGCATGGCTCTCCAGGGTAAGCAGTCCAACTACGACACCGACGTGTTCCAGCCGCTCATCGGAAAGGTGGGCGAAATCGCCGGAGTGAAATATGGTGCCGATGCTCACACCGATGTGGCTATGCGCGTTATCGCCGACCACGTGCGCACCATTGCGTTCTCTATCGCCGACAACCAGCTCCCATCGAACGCCAAGGCAGGCTATGTGATTCGCCGAATCCTCCGCCGTGCCGTTCGCTATGGCTACACTTTCCTCAACCTCAAGAGCGCTTTCATCTATCAGCTCATCGACACTCTCATCGAGTCGATGGGTGAGGCTTATCCCGAACTTGTGGCTTCAGCCGACCTCATCAAGAAGGTTATCAAGGAAGAGGAAGAATCTTTCCTCCGCACCCTCGAAACGGGTATGAAGCTCATCGACAAGGTGATGGCCGACACCAAGGCTGCCGGTAAAACCCAAATCGACGGCAAAGACGCTTTCGTGCTCTACGACACCTACGGTTTCCCGCTCGACCTCACCGAACTTATCCTCAAGGAGAATGGCATGACTGCCGACATCGACGGTTTCAACGCCGAGATGCAGAAGCAAAAGGAGCGCGCTCGCAACGCCGCCGCTGTCGAAACCACCGACTGGGTGTCTATCCGCGAGGGCGAAACCGAATTTGTGGGCTACGACTTTGAGGAAATCGACACCGAAATCCTACGCTACCGCAAGGTGAAGCAGAAAAACCACGAGTTTTATCAGGTGGTGCTCGCACAAACTCCTTTCTACGCCGAAATGGGTGGTCAGATAGGCGACAAGGGCGTGCTCATCTGTGGCGACGACACCGTGGAAGTTATCGACACCAAGCGCGAAAACAACCTCCCGGTGCACATCGTGAAGAGCCTGCCTAAGGATGTCACCGAGCCTGTTCACGCCGTTATCAATAAGGAGGCTCGCCAAGCTATATGCTGCAACCACTCTGCTACTCACCTCCTTCACGAAGCTCTCCGCGAGGTGCTTGGCACTCATGTGGAGCAGAAAGGCTCTTATGTGAGCGACGACGTGCTCCGCTTCGACTTCTCTCACTTCCAGAAGATGACTCCCGAAGAAATCCGCAAGGTTGAAGCCATCGCCAACAGCAACGTGCGTGCTGCAATCGAGCGCTGCGAATACCGCAACATGCCCATTGCCGAGGCTAAGGCTCTCGGTGCTATGGCTCTCTTCGGCGAGAAATATGGCGACGAAGTGCGCGTAATCAAGTATGGCTCATCGGTGGAACTTTGCGGTGGAACACACGTTAAGAACACCGGCAACATCGGTATGATCAAAATCGTTTCGGAGAGCAGCATCGCTGCCGGCATCCGCCGCATCGAGGCTATCACCGGCGCCCGCGTCGAGAAAGCTATGTACGACTTCGAGGATACCATCAAGCAAATCAGCTCGCTTCTCAACAACACTCCTAATGTGATTGGAGCTCTCCAGAAGTCGATTGCCGAAAATGCCGACCTCCGCAAGCAAGCCGAGGAATTCCTCCAGGAGCGCATCAAGAACCTCAAGACCGAACTTCTCGCCAAGGCTGAGAAGCGCAACGGCATCACAGTGGTTTCGTGCCGCGGCATCCGCATCGCCGAGGTGGTGCGTGGCGTAGCCTTCGCCGTGAAGGCTGAGTGCCCCGAGGATACCGTGTTTGTCGCTGCCACACACGAGGGCGGCAAGCCGATGCTCACCTTGCTCATCAGCGACAACCTGGTGAAGGACGGACTCAATGCCTCGAAGGTGGTGCGCGAAGCTGCCAAGCTCATTCAAGGCGGTGGCGGCGGTCAGCCTCACTTCGCACAAGCCGGTGGAAAGAACGCCGACGGTCTTGCTGCTGCATTCGACAAGATGCTTGAGCTTCTCAATCTCGCATAAAAATTCTAAAGTGCTGTGCCGAAGCCGCAAGCGCTTTTCGCACAGCACTTTACGTTTTTCCACTGCATTAACGGGAAAAATTTTTCGCAAAAAATGCGCAAAAAATTTGCAGGATTCAAAAATTGTCCCTACCTTTGCAGTGCAAAAACGAAAATGGCGATTTCGTCTAGCGGCTAGGACACATGCCTCTCACGCATGGAACACGGGTTCGATTCCCGTAGTCGCTACCATCACTAAAAGGGAAGCTTTATGAGTTTCCCTTTTTCTGTATTTATCCCGGTAGCTTCGCTGCCCCGGAGCCTCAGCACTCGCACCGTGCGCACCCCGGCTCCGCGACACCAGGCAGCTACCTGCCACAATTAACTAACTATAATATACGCAGCATTTATATGGCGGATACTAAACAACAATTTGAGCATGTGATAGCAATTTGCCGCGACCTCTTCGTGAAAAAGCTCCACGACTATGGTGCTTCATGGCGCATCATGCGTCCGGCTTCTATCACCGACCAGATTTTCATCAAAGCCAAGCGCATTCGCACCCTCGAAATCACAAAGGAATCGAAAGTGGGCGAAGGCATCTACCCCGAGTTTATCGGCATAGTAAACTATGGCGTCATCGGGCTTATTCAACTTGAGCGCGGCTTCAGCGACAACGTCGATATCTCCCCCGAAGAAGCTATCGCCCTCTACGACCGCCACATCACCGCCACCAAAGAGCTGATGTATGCCAAAAATGCCGATTACGGTGAGGCTTGGCGCGACATGCGCATCGCTTCCTACACCGACTTGATTCTCACCAAGATTCAGCGCACCAAGCAGATTGAAAACCTTGGCGGAGCCACTCTTGTGTCGGAAGGAATCGACGCCAACTATATGGATATGATCAACTATTCGCTTTTTGCCCTCATCAAGCTCGAATATGGCGAAAACTAAAAAATCACCCGAAGGCCCAAAGCCGCAGTCCGAAGCTCCCACCGAGCCAAAGCAACCCGAGACCACGCAACCCGAGGCTCCAAAGCAGCCTGAGGTCACACAGCCCGAAACTCCCCGCAAGCTGCCTCAGTCGCGCCTCTTCAA
>JBJFEF010000249.1:0-21474 GCA_051890435.1 Muribaculaceae bacterium | reverse complement strand
CTCGACCGCTACCTGCTCCAAGCCAATGTGCGTATCGACGGTTCGTCGAAATTCTCGAAGCAGAACCGCTGGGGCTATTTCCCCTCGGTATCGGCAGGATGGAAATTCTCGTCGGAGCCATTCATGGAGGCAACGAAGAGCTGGCTGTCGCTTGGAAAGCTGCGTGTGGGCTGGGGTATTCTGGGTAACAACCGCATCAACGAGCTTTCGCGCTACACCTACCTTGTGAGCGGCTATAACTATCCTTATGGAATGGGCAACCACCAGCTGCAGCCGGGTATCACGGCTCTCACCATCGGCAACCCCGACATCAAGTGGGAGAAGACCGAGACTTTCAATGTGGGACTCGACCTCTCATTCTTCCAGAACAGCCTCACCATGGGCGTGGAATACTTCAACAAGAAGACCAGCGACATGCTCCTCACCGTGCCTACCGTGCCGTCGGCAGGCCTCAGCAGCGACCCGATGACCAATGCCGGATCGGTGCGCAACTATGGTGTGGAGGGCAATGTGAGCTATAAGCGCCGCTTTGGTAAATTCAGCTTCGACATTGGTTTCAACCTCTCGTGGATAAAGAATGAGGTTACCAGCCTCGGCACAGGCAACGAGCCTATCTGGGGCGCCTACATAGGCGAAAGCAGCATTGTAGATTTCGTAACTAAGACCGAGGTTGGCCGCCCCATCGGCAGCTTCTACGGCTATGTGACCGACGGAATTTTCCAAAACACCGACGAAATCAAGGCAAGCGCACAGTATGACTGGGGCAAGCGCGAAGGAGAACAGACCACACGCCCGGGCGACTTCCGCTTCAAGGATCTTAACGGCGACGGACAGATTACAGCCGAAGACCGCACTTTCCTCGGCTCACCGCTTCCCGACCTTGTGTTTGGTATTCCATTGCAGTTCAGCTATGGCGACTTCGACTTGAACATCTTCTTCCAGGGACAGACGGGCAATGAAATCTTCAATGTGATGGACTACTACCTCTATAATGGAGCAGCCGGCAACGTGTATGCCGACATACGCTCGAAGCACTGGTCGGGTCAGGTTGACCCCAACCGTGCCTTCTTCCCGCTCAATACCGAGGCAACCATTCCCGACCTCGACAACGATGATGCAGCACGCAACTTCCGTTCGAGCGACTTCCTCGTGCAAGACGGTTCGTATATGCGACTGAAGGAGCTTCGCCTCACCTACAACTTCCCGAAGAAACTCATCGGCAAGTGGAGCCTATCCAATCTTTCGCTCTCGTTCACAGCCTACAACTTGTGGACAATCACAGGCTACAACGGACTCGATCCCGAGGTGGGCAAGGTGTATCTCTCCGAGGGCAACAACTTGAGCATGGGCGTGGATCACGGAACCTATCCGCAGGCACGCTCGTTCACCTTCGGTTTCAAGATTGGACTATAATTAACAGCTGAAACAAAACACATTCAAATAACGAAAAGAAAGTTATGAAACGATATATTTTCCGACTTCAAGCATTGGTTATGGTAGCCATAGCGCTCACGAGTTGCGACGACTTCCTCGACAAGGGTGTGCTTGGCAATTCTACCGATGAGAATTTCTACGACACAAAATACAAGCTTCAGGCAGCACTCAATGCTACCTACGACGTGCTTCAGAGCGACAAGTTTACAAGCTCGGAGTGGCGCTTTGGTGATGCTCTTGGCGATGACATGAAGGGCGGTGACGAGGGCCTTGCAAGCCAGCAGGGACAGCTTGCCCACTTCCGCTTCTCTACCTCCAACATCTACATCAAGGAGCGTTGGGAGGTGAACTATGCAGGTATTCATCGTGCCAACCAGGTTATAGCCAATGCACACCGTGTGCGCATCACCGACAACAACTACACCACCTACCGCGACGTGCGCGAGATATTGGCGCAAGCCAAGTTTCTCCGTGCCCTCTTCTATTTCAACCTCGTGAAGACATTTGGCGGAGTGCCAATCCGGCCCGAGGTGGAGAAGGTGGATAATCTGGTAATTCCGCGCTCAACCAAGGAAGAGTGCTATGCCTACATTGAGAAGGACCTTCGCGAGGCTTGCTGCATGCTGCGCAACAAGTTTGCCGGAAACGATGCAGGAAAGGCGGGAGCCGGAGCATGTGCCGGACTGCTTATGAAGGTGCTTATGTATCAGGCAAAGCCCGGAGTACCCTCTGAGAAATGGGAGCAATTGGTGGAGATAGGTCGCTACTTCATTGAAGGAGCACCGATGAGCATGAGCCAGATGCTGCGCTATGATGAGCGCTATGATGGCGAGGACTGGGAGGCACTGCGCCAGCGCCTGTGGTTTAAGCCGAAGGAGCTTTGCGCCGAAACCGACCCCTACGAGGGTCCCGACTTCCAGATAGCTTTGCTGAAGGGAGCCTACAGCTATGAGTATCTTGATGCCTACAACAACCCGCTCGGTAACATCGACAACTACAAGATGTGGTATCTCAACCAATTCTACAATGCAGGAGAGTTCTGCAAGGGTTCGGTGTTTGAAATCGTTCATCAGGAGTCGGGCGACGGCAGCTCGGGCGATACCAATGAGGGAAGCTACATCTATCAGACGCTCTTCAGTGCATCATCGCCGCTCTATTGCACCGACCAGATACGCAATGCGATATTTGGCAACGACGTGCGCCGCGACTTCACCATAGGTCACCACGAATACACTCCCGACAATGAGAATACCGAGATAGGCGGTCCCATACCCATCTTGTCGCTCAAGTGGTACACTCCAATCAAGGACCGTCCGCTCTATGGAGGCGACAACAGCAAAAACCGCCGCTATATGCGCTACGTTGAGGTGGTGCTGATGTATGCAGAGGGACTCAATGAGTGCGGACACGGCCAGGAGGCAATAGACCAGCTCAATGGCTACAAGCGCGTGCTCAACAAGCTCAACAACAGCTCAACGCTCTACAACGGCGGAGGCTATGGAGTAGTGCGCGACCAGATATGGAACGAGCGCCGAATGGAGCTTTGCTTTGAGTTTGACCGTTTCTTCGACATCGTGCGCCAGGGCAGAGCCAAGGCATGCTTGCAGAAGTTTGCCCTCGACTACACAGTGAACCAGCGCGGAATGTACTTCCGTGAGGGTGTGAACGAGATATTCCCGATACCGCAGACCGAAATCGACGTGTCGAACGGAGTGGTGACACAGAATCCGGGTTACTAATTTATTAAAAATTCAAGACAAAGCGATGAAAACAATAAAGACAACAATATCACTCATGCTCGCTGCCGTGGCATTCACGGCGTGCAACAGCGAAGAAGAGGCTACGCAGCCTACAGCCAAGATGCGCATAGAGCAGGATACATATAACATCAATGAGTCGATGACGGTGCATTTCACCGGCAATGCCGAGAATGTGGTGATTTTCACCGGCGACACAGGCCACGACTACGAGCTCCGTGAGGAGAGCAACACCGGACTGGTGGTGAACAAGGGATTGTTCACTTATGCCTACACCACACCGGGAGTGTATAAGGTGGTGTGCCTTGTGACAAATCACAGCAATGAAGGACAGGTGGTGCTGCGCGACACATGTTCGGCGTATGTGCATGTGAAGGATGATGTGACTGAAATACAGCGCATATCGGCGCCAGCGGTATTCTATGATGAGGTGTTTGCCGAGTCGCTTGGCGGCGGAGACTGGCTGATGAAACTTCCGCGCAAATTGTTCTACAAGAACAAGACCCTCACTGTGCCGCTCACGCAGAAATTGAAGTTCTATATCGCTTCATCTACGAGCAAAATTGGCATCGACGGTGCCGATTTCAACTCATCGACGAAGTATAACCTTGGCTCGACCCATGAGATAAGTGTCACTTCAAATGAGGGTAATGTGGCAAACTACAAGTTGCTCACGCTCAACTATGCTATCTTCAAGAATTTCTCAATTCTTGGCAAGGCAGGAACGCTGGGTTACTCGGAATATGACTACAGCACCTACACAATGAATGTGAAAGTGCCTTCAGGCAGCGACATCTCGGCAGTAGCGCCCAAATTTACCATGACCGCCGATAATGAAACGGCTTATATCGACGGCGTGGAGCAGAAGTCGGGGGAGAACAAGGTGGATTTCACCAAGCCGGTGACCTACACCCTTGTAGCCTCGCATCCCGAGAAACCCGAGGTGAAAATTGAAACGAAAGTTACCGTGAATGTCACGTTTGAATAATTGGAATCTGTAAGTAGTATGCACTTGAAGCAGTGTCGCCGCCAGCGTTGACGTCGGCACTGCTTTCAAACCAAGCCAAAAACCGGAAAGAAGTTATCAATAAAAATAAAACAACACTAAAAATCAATTAACATGAGAAAAAAAATATTGGCAACGGCATTGATTGCACTATCCGGGCTGACGGTATCGGCGAAGGATGTGTATTTCTTTAGCGACAATGTTGCAGAATCGTTTAAGAAGGTCGCCGATGTGACAAAAATCACCTTCGGCGAAGCCGGAATAGAGCTTACAGGCTCGGAAGGCGTCACTTCGGTGGCATTTTCCGACTTCAGTGCATTTGCATTTACCGAAAATCGCAGTTTGGGCGTGTCGGCAGCGCAGATTGCAGCGAAAGGAATCAAATTGAGTGCCGATGCCGAGGGCAACGTGAGAGTGCGTAGTGCAGCCGAGATAGCACTGGTGGAGGTGTACTCGATTAGCGGAACGAAGGTGGCAGACTTTGCGCCCAAAGCCGATGAATTTGAGTTTGCGATAGCAATGCAAGGCATATATGTGGTGAAAGTGACCACAGGAAGCCTTGAGCAAGGAGTGTATAAAATCGTGAAACGCTAAAAACGAGGAGCTATGAAAGGAAAGATTTTATCAAAGATATTGGTGGCTGTAGCATTGATTGCATGCAGCATAGGAATTATTGCTCAAGATGATTTATTCGTGTTCAAGAACGACGAGGTAGTGTTCAGCACCCGCACGCAAGACATCAACCAGGCAGTGATGGAGGAGAATAACACAAAGCTGAGCCTCTATGACCTTGACAACAATTTGATAGCCGGCATTGCCACAGCCGATATCGACAGTATCAGGCTGCTGCCTGAAGCTGATGTGCTCAATGTGAAATTCAACGCCGACGGCACTGCTACCGACATTTCGCCGATGAACAATGTGGTGGAGAACTTCGGCACGAAGACCTATTATAGCCATGTGTATGGCGACTATGTGGCAACATTCGACAATGCGTGGGCAGGCAGCACCAAGAATTATTTCAAGATTGACTACACCAATAATGAGGCATTCAAGGCGGCACTTGCCAATGGACACACACTTGAGGCAGTGGTGATGGCCGACTGCCCCGATCCCATCCCCAATGGAGAAGCCAAGTTCTTCTCATCGCATGAGGCAGGCGGCACAGGCTTGATGCTGTGCAAGACCGGCAACAGCAAGAACGGAGGCAATGAGTTTACATTCCTTCCCAACGTGTCGGCCAATGGCAAGAGCACTTGGCGCTGGGGTGTGAGCGGAGTACAGCCCGTGGCAAAGAAATTCTACCACATCGTGGGAGTGTGGAACAAGGCAGAGAACGTGGCACGCATCTATGTGGATGGAGTGCTCATGAACACCGTGGCAACCGAGGGCGACCTTAACTTGCCGAAGGAGAACAGCCGCTGGTTTGCAATAGGCTGTGATGCCGGTCCGTCGGCACAGCTTGGCTGGATAGGCGATGTGGCAGTGGCACGCATATATAGCAAGCCGCTCAGCGAGAGCGATGTTCAGCTTCTCTATGGCACCGTAGCAGCCAAGGCAGAGATGCCGGTTGCCGATGTGCTCGATGTGAAATTCAAGACCGATGGCACAGCCGAGGATGTATCGGCAATGCACAATGCAGTGGAGTCGCACACAGGAGCAGCGCTCACCACATATTACAGCTCGACATATAACCGCTATGTGGCACGATTTGCCAACTCGTGGGCAGGTTCAACCACAGGTTACTACAAGATAGACTACACCAACAATGAGGCTGTGAAGGCAGCACTTGCCGACGGACACACGCTTGAGGCAGTGGTGATGGCTGATTATCCCGAACCGATACCCAACGGTGAGGCCAAGTTCTTCTCGTCGCACGAGGCAGGCGGAACCGGAATGATGATATGCAAGACAGGCAATGGCAAGAACGGGCTAAATGAGCTTACCTTCCTTCCCAACGTATCGACAAATGGCAAGAGCTCATGGCGCTGGGCTACAACAGGTGTTCAGCCGCAGAAGAAGCAATTCTACCACATCGTAGGAGTGTGGGACAAGGAAGCCGGAGTGGCAAAGGTGTATCTCGACGGCGAGCTGATGAATACCGTTTCGGCACAGGGTAACCTTAACCTGCCGAAGGAGAACAGCCGCTGGTTTGCAATAGGCTGTGATGCCGGTCCGTCGGCACAGCTTGGCTGGATAGGCGATGTGGCAGTGGCACGCGTGTATGATGCAGCGCTCACCGAAGAGCAGATTGCAGTGCTTAGCGATGAATATGCCCGCATGAATTGCTATGCAGTTCCCGACCTTGTGACTGAGGTGTCTTACATTTCGGGAATCACAGTGAAAGAGGGCGGTGAATATTCCATTATCGGCACCGGCTTTGCCGAGGGCGACAAGATAAAATTCGTGTCGGTGGCCGACGAAAGCCAATCGCTCACGCTCGATGCAGTGCTCGATGGCACCGAGGGCGTGAATGTGACAGTTCCAGTGGGTTGCCCGAGCGGAACATATCGTATGTTTGTGGTTCGTGGAGCACAGCAGCAGGATCTTGGCATTACCGAAATTTATGTGGTGACAGAGATGCCCCAACCCGCTGAGGTGATAGCGCACCGCGGATATTGGCGTGCCGAGGGTGCTGCACAAAATTCGCGTGCTTCGCTGAATGCAGCCATCGCACTCAATGCCTACGGCAGTGAAACCGATGTGTGGATGACAACCGACGGCAAGCTTGTGATTAACCACGATGCTACAATAGGAGGAGTCACCATACAGGACAACACCTATGATGCCGTGAAGAACAAGACCCTGAGCAATGGTGAGGTGGTGCCGCAATTGGACGATTTCCTCAATATTATCAAGGAGAGCACAGCCGACACCAAACTTATCATTGAAATAAAGTCGCACAGCACAGCCGAGCGCAACCGCCAGGTGGCAACACTTGCCTACAATGCAGTGAAAGATGCCAATCTGCTGAACAAGGTGGAATTTATCGCCTTCGACCTTGAGGTGTGCAAGACGATAGCGAACCTTGACAACACCATGCCGGTGGCATATCTTGCAGGAGGCAAAACGCCTGCCGAGCTCAATGCTTACGGAATCAAGGGTATCGACTATGCCATGGCAGAATTTGTCACTCATCCAGAGTGGATTGAGGAAGCCAAGGCATTGGGAATGACGGTGAACGTGTGGACGGTGAACAATGTAGGCGACATGTTCAAGCTCACCAACGCAGGAGTGCAGTATATCACTACCGACTATCCTGAGGTTGCGCTTTTGGTGAAGCAATATTTCATCGACAACAAGTAAACACAGAATGAACTGACTTGATGGAACGGGAACAGTTTCCATCGAGTGAAAAAGATACCACTATATTTACTATCAATTGTGAAGCCGGGGTGGCACTTGGTGAGACCTTGGGATAGACCGGGATGCCACCTGTGGCTTTTTTCGACAAAAAAGATTTTTTTTAACCAACAAAATGATAAAAGGAATGATGAAAATCTACTCAAAACCGGCGCTGATGCTGCTCGTGTGCACACTGGTGACACTGGGGGCTATGGGAGCACGCAAGGATGCCTACGACCGCTCGCGTATCTTTTGGGATATCGACACGAAGCAGACACTTTTTGATATTGGTAACTATGCCCGCATGATTCAGCTACAGGACGGACGCCTGATGGTGGCTGCCGAGAGCTCGGGCATAAATGTGAGATACAGCAGCGATGGTGGCAAGACGTGGACTACGCGAGAACTCATCGCATCTAATCCCGCCCTTGTGTCGGAGTGTGTGCCCGATTTGATACAACTTGCCGACGGCACAATCATAGTGGGCTATAATCCGCGTCCGCACCAGCCATATTCAGATGACCGCCGGTTTGGAATACGTTGCCGCCGCAGTACCGACAACGGAGCGACGTGGAGCAATGAGATTTTCATCTTTGATGCACAGTGCACCTTTGCCGACGGCTGCTGGGAGCCATCGTTTCTTGAGCTGCCATCGGGAGAGCTTCAGTGCTACTTTGCCAATGAGAACGACTTCACTTCATCGACCGAGCAGTGCATCTCGCTGTGCCGCTCCTACGACAAGGGACTCACATGGAGTGCACCCGAGAGGGTGAGCTATCGCCAATGGACGCGCGACGGAATGCCGGTGCCCATTCTCACGCCCGACGGAAGCGAGATAGTGGTGATTATTGAGGACAATGGTTGGCCCGGAAGCAGTGGGTTCATTGCCACAACGGTGAGAACCACCCTTGAGGACAACTGGGCGAGCGGATATGTGAGCGGCAACAGCTCGCGACGCAACAAGATATTTGCCACAGAGCCGCCGGCAAGGCATGCGGCAGGAGCGCCTTATCTGCGAGTGTTGCCATGGGGAGAGACTGTTGCTTCATATCAAGGCAACGACAATCGCAGCACAGGCGATATGGACTATATGACAATGTCGGTGCTTGTGGGCGACCCGCAAGCCCGCAATTTCAAGGGAATGACACAACCCTTCAACGTGCCCGACACGCAGCACAGCCTGTGGAACTCGGTGGCGGTGGTTGATACCGGCACAGTGGTGGCACTTGGCTCGATAGGGCAGACCGGGTCGGCAGGTAACCGCGTGGATATGATAAAGGGCTACCCGCGCAAGAACCTTATTGCAAAACGTGGCACGCCCAACTTGAACGGCACTACAGCCGGTGATGACTGGACCTTTGAGAAGGGTTATCAGATTATTTTAGGACAGGAAAACAACACACGTCGCACGATGGATTTCCTCTACGACGACCAATATCTATATTTCACGGCACGTTGCGTGGATCGCGACATCATAGCCGACGTTGCCGACAACGATGGCGTATTTCTCTATCTCGACATGAAGAATGCCTGCGATGTGTATCCGCGCAATGGAATGTATCAGTTCTTCTTTGATGTGAACGGTGTGGTGACAATGAAGCATGGAGCCGACTTGGATGGCTATGAGGCAGGAAAATGGATTGCCAACGATGCAGCCGACTATGCCGGGGTGAAGTGTGAGGTGACCAAGGGAACATCCTACTATGAGCTTGAGGTGGCAATTCCCTGGAGTGTGATAGGGGAGAGCCAAGCACCAACATCGCGAATGATGCGTGCCGATGTGATGGTGCGCAACCGCAGAGCGTCGAGCGTGGATTATGCCACAATCGTCGATACCGAGACCACCAATGCCAAGTGCAATTCGTGGGCATGGATGGGCTTTGTGCTGATAGGCGGCGACAGCGGCGTTGAGGCTACCGGAGCCGACCATGCGATCAATCTGGCTTGCCCGGGAAATGGCAAGGTGAAAATCAGTGCCGGCAAGGATATGAGCGACGTGGCACTCTATTCATTCGACGGAATGTTAATCGACAGGAAGAAAGCCGATGGAAAGGAGTGCACAGTGGATGCAGGCAATAGGGCAGGTGGCATAGTGAAGGTGACATTTGCCTATGGCAGCGCAGTGAGCAGGAAAGTGATGTTTGCACAATAAGATTTGAATGCTTGCCTGCCCGAAGCATAGTTATCTCACAAAAAATCACTACATTTGCGCGATATGAAAGCAATACGTTTAATAGCACTCTTTATCGTCGGGGTGGTGGTCTCGGCAACATCGATGTGTTTGGCGTCGCCAAACTATCGCTTCACCCACATTACCACTATTGATGGGCTGCCGCATCAGCAAATCACGAGCATAATGCAGGACAATATCGGCAGAATGTGGATAGGTACGCGAAATGGACTCGTGTGCTATGATGGATATGAGATAACGCCCTACTTTAATGAGGCAGGAAATGAGCACTCGCTCATCAACAGCTCGGTGAGCGTGGTGTATCAGGACTCGAAGCAGCGCATCTGGGTGGCTACTGAGGGAGGCTTGTGCCGGTATAGGGCAGATTACAACGATTTCCAGCGCTATGAGTTGCCCACTAAGCTGTGCTCTACTATTCTTGAACTGCACGACGGCCGTCTGCTTGTGGCAGGCGTAGAACTGTATCTCTATGACGAGAAAACCGACTCGTTTGAGATGATAAAGCGCTCGGAGCCGGAATTTATCATCTCACTTGCCGAGGATAGGCAAGGAAGAATATTCGTATCGACCAACAACTCGATATTCTACTACGACAACAATCTGTCGAAAACCACCCAGCTCAGTGCCGACTATTTCAGCGACTTCGTGAAGGGCTATGACGGTATTATCCCGCTGCGCTTTGACTCGCAGGGACTGTTGTGGATAGGACGCAACGGCAAGGGCGTGATGCGCGTGAACCTCACCACCGGTGAAAAGCATATATATGACGTGCCGGTGATAGGCGACGGCACGGTGAGAGTGATAACCGAGGACAGTGCCGGGCGTGTGTGGCTTGGCACCGAAAAAGGATTGTCGATAATCAACAGCGACGGGACGGTGGATATACTGAAGCAGAACTATATCGACAAGACCAATCTCAACGATAATGCAATCTACTCGATAGTGTGCGACCGCGACAACAATGTGTGGATAGGAACGTATTTTGGCGGCATCAACCTGCTGCTGCACCAGAATGAGCAATTCAATTGGATTCAGCCGGGCTATAACAACCACACACTGAGCGGCAAGGCAGTGCGCAAGATAATAGAATATCCGCAAGGGCGACTTGTGATTGCCACCGAGGATGGAGGCATCAATTTCTATGACATTGCTACTGCTAAAATCACCACAAATGATAAGTTTGCCGTGATGGGCAGCAACGTGCACACATTGCTTAAAGACAGCTCAAGCGATGATATGTGGATAGGAACATTCCGAAGGGGATTGTTCCGCCTCAATACACGGTCGGGCACAATGATACAGTATTTGCCGGGAACGTCGCATAACATAGCGAGTGATGCAATTTTCGACATAGTGCAGCAACGCCGCACGGGTAGAGTGTGGTTTGGCACCACTCAGGGACTTTTCTATCTCGATAAAGGCTCTGACGAGCTGCAGGTGGTGAATCACGACCTAATGTCGCGCTATTTCTCCTATTGCTTGCTTGTGGATAGCGATGACAACCTGTGGTGCGGAATGCGTAGCTATGGAGTGTTTCGCATAGATTCGCGCACGGGCGAAATCACTGCGGTGGGAGGCACTATGCTTGCCGAAGAATATGTAACAGCACTCTATCAAGACGACACAGGGAAAATTTGGATTGGCACCAACACCGACGGACTTTACTATGTAGAGCCGTCGGGTATGAAGGTGCAGCGGTTTCAGCTCGATGAGGCGTTGATGCAGAGCACGATATGCAGCATTACGGGCGACAGAGATGGGAACTTGTGGGTAAGTTCGTCGGTGGGACTTTTCAGAATCAATCGACCGCGCAACGAGGTGAAGTGCTACACGGTAGATGACGGATTGCCTACCAACCAGTTTAATTATGCGTCGGCGATAATAGCCTCCGACGGAATGCTCTATATGGGCACAATCAACGGGTTGATATCGTTTGACCCGACGCATATGGCTGATGTGACGCGCAATATTGATGTGCATCTGCTGAAACTCATCATCGACGACAAGGAGCAGACTGCATCGACCCCTGAGTCGCCGCTCACCGATGTGCTCGACAAAATGGAAAAGATAGAGCTTAGCAACAGCCAGTCGCACTCATTCAGCATACAGTATGCTGTAATAATGCCGGGCAATGCCAACTCCATCTACTACCAGACACGCTTGCTGGGCTCAGCCAACCAGAACTGGAGCACTCCGAGCCGTGAGCGCAAATTTGTGGGCTCAAACTTGCCGTCGGGCAGCTACACGCTGCAGGTGCGTGCCAATATGAGCAACACGGGTTGGAATGAGGCCCAGGTGAAAGAGATAAAAATAGTGGTGCATCCACCCATCTACAAGACGGTGTGGGCATATTGCCTCTACGCGCTGCTTTTGGCAGTGGCGATATACTACCTGATGCGCTTCTACAACACACGTTTGCGCGAGCGCAATGAGGTGCGTCTTGCCAAGCTTGAGAAGGAGCAACTTGAGGTGGTAAACAAGATAAAACTCGACTTCTTCACCACAGTGTCGCATGAGCTGAAGACTCCGCTGTCGCTGATTATCTCACCGCTGAAGCGAGTGCACATGCATCGCGAGACTCTGCCCAAGAGTGATGCCGACATGCTCGACACAGCGTTGAAAAACTCGGAGAAGATACTTGAGCTGATAGATGAATTGGTGACCTTCAACAAGGTGGAGACGGGAACATTCCGCTTCTACTTGCAATATGGCAACCCGCTGGAGTTTATCGAGAGCCTCACACACCTCTTTGTGGAGACAGCACGGGAAAAGAGCATAGAGCTGACTACATGGTGTGAGAACAATGGCGAGGAAGTGTGGTTCTCGCCGAGCTATGTGGAGCGCATCATGAGCAACTTGCTCACCAATGCGCTGAAATATACCTCGCAAGGTGGCATGGTGAAGGTGCTTGCTGCGATAACGGGAGAAGCCAACGGACACACCATGCTGCACATAGAGATTAAGGACACGGGAATAGGCATTGCCAGTGAGGAGCTGCCCAACATCTTCAATCCCTATTATCAGACTAAGCGCGGGCACACTAAGAATCACAAGGGCTGGGGCCTCGGTCTGGCACTGGTGAAGAAACTTGTGGAGATACATGGTGGCACGGTGCGTGTGGAGTCGGAGATAGGCAAGGGCACTACGTTCATAGTGGATTTGAGGGTTGACGATGAAGCCTTCGACGCATCGCTGCGCATCACCCCCGACAAGAGTGTGGTGAGCGTGAAGCAATATGAATTTTCCATCCCGAGTCTTGCCAATGCCAAGGCTGCCAAAGAAGTGAAGCCCCGCGAGATACAGTCGAAGCCCTGTGTGCTGCTTGTGGAGGACGATGAGGAGCTGCTTGGCTTCCTTGCCACGATTTTTGAGCCGAGCTATAACATACACACTGCCACCAACGGCAAGATGGCGCTCGACTATGTGATGTGCAACCAAGTGGACTTGGTGATATCGGATGTGATGATGCCCGAAATGGACGGCACGGAGCTGTGCCGCCGCTTGAAGCAGAATATCAGCACTTCGCACATACCGGTGATATTGCTTACAGCCAAGAACGACACTAAAGACATCATGGAGGGCTATGAGAGCGGAGCCGATGCCTATGTGCAGAAGCCTTTCGACCCACAGATACTTGAGCTGCAGGTGAACAACATATTGCGCTTGCGTGTGGGATTGCGCGACCGCATGATGAATGCCGGAGAGGCGACGAAAGTGGAGGACATTGAGGTGAAGCTCACCGAGATCGACCGTGACTTTATCAACAGGATAAATGATATTATCGACAATAGCATGGATAATGAGCAATTCTCGGTAGCCGACATCACTAAAATTATGGGAGTGAGCCGCAGCTTGCTGCACGTGAAGATGAAGAGCCTCTTAAACATATCCACAGGCGACTATGTGCGCAAGCGACGACTGGCACGCGCGTGCACGCTGCTGAAGGAGGGCTTCAATGTGTCGGAAACGAGCTATCGCATAGGATTCTCCGAGCCAAACTATTTCTCAAAGGTGTTTAAGAAAGAGTTTGGAGTATCACCTACCGAGTGGGTGGGAAAGGAGACCGGCACAGCGAAAGACACAGCTGATGCGGGCGACAACGCCTGATTGCAAGAGAAAATAATGAGGAATAACAGATTACTAATAAATACTATCGACCCAATGCTTATGAAACAAACAACAGCAATGTGCATAGCAGCCGCTTTTGCCGCTACTACGCTTTTCTCGTGCCACACTGAGAAAACGAAGGTGATTGGTGAGGAGATAACCTTTGCCGACCCTACTATCTTTGTGGAGAATGGGAAATATTATCTCACAGGCACTCGTGAAGCCGGCGCTTTTGGTTTCCAGTTGCTTGAATCGACCGACCTTGCCAACTGGACTGCGTGCCATGCCGACACTGCCCGCTATATGCTAAAGAAGGGCGACAATACATTTGGCGAGTGGGGCTTTTGGGCTCCGCAAATCTATCGTCACAATGATAAATACTTGCTGTTCTACACTGCCAATGAGCAGGTGGTGGTGGCGAAGAGCGACTCGATAACCGGACAGTTTTCGCAAAGCGAGGTTTGTTGCATCGACGGCAGCGAGAAGAATATCGACCCATTCCTTTTCAAGGACGATGACGGCAGCTATTATCTCTATCATGTGCGATTCAACAACGGCAACTATCTGTGGTCGGCACGCTATGACATAGAGAATGACTCAATCGACCACTCCACGCTGGTGCGCTGCTTCGGACTCACCGATGCGTGGGAAAAGACCGACGATGGACGCTGGAGTCCGGTGATGGAGGGTCCCACAGTGATGAAGCTTGAAGGCACTTACTATATGTTCTACTCAGCCAACCACTTCCTTAATCAGGACTATGCCGTGGGTTATGCCACAGCACCTGCGCCACAAGGACCGTGGACCAAATATGAGGGTAATCCCATCATTCACAAGAGCATAGTGGGAGAGAGCGGCTCGGGTCACGGTGATTTCTTCAAGGGGCTCGACGGACGACCCTACTATGTGTATCATGTGCACAACAGCGACAGTGTGGTGTCGCCTCGCCTCACCCGCATAGTGCCCCTCACCATGACGCGCACCGACAGCACAGGCATTTACACTATTGTAGCCGATACTACCGGAATAATAGTGCCGCACGTGCAATAATTCCAGCCTGAGAGTGTGTGAAAAATACTATATTGTTGTAGAATCTACCCCTGTCACAAACTGCTGTGGCAGGGGTAGCTCTTATTATGCAAGGAAATTGAGGCGCCGGGACAATTGCCGATTTAGCCGGGATTGATGTGGCGCTGTAGGGGTCAATTGCCGGGATTGATGTGGCGCCGAGGGGTCAATCGAAGATTTTGTCCCAGTCTTTCCACACTGTTTCGTAGCCGAGGGCGCGTATTTCGGCAGCAACTTCGGCAGGAGTGCGCTCATCGCTCACGGTGAACTGCTCGAGTGCTTCGGGAGTGCTCACATATCCGCCCGGTTCGGTCTTGCTTCCGGCGCTCATTGAGGTGACGCCGAGCTTCATCATGTTGGCGCGGAATTTGGGGCTCTCGCGGGTGGAATAGGAGATATCCACGTCGTGGTCGAAGATGCGGAAAGCGAAGGTGACTTGTGCCAGCTCTTTGTCGGTCATCACCACATTGGGCTGGAAGTGCCCTTCGGCAGGACGCATTCGAGGGAAATTCACCGAGAATCGGGTGCGCCAGTAGTGCTTCTGGAGGTAGCGCAGGTGATAAGCCATCATAGTGATGTCGGTGCGCCAGTCTTCCAAGCCTATGAGCACGCCCATTCCGATTTTGTGTACGCCGGCGGCACCCATTCGGTCGTAGCCATTGAGGCGCCACTCAAAATTCGACTTCATGCCGTGAGGGTGATACACCTTGTAGCGGTCGCGGTGGTAGGTTTCCTGGAAGCAAACCACGCCGTTTAGCCCCGACTTGGTGAGGCGGTAGTAGTCCTGCTCCTTCAGCGGCATCACCTCAATGGAGAGGTTATTGAAGTAGGGGCGGGCAATATGTAGTGCTTGTTCAAGATAATCCACACCAGCCACCGAGGGATATTCGCCGGTGACTATAAGCAGATTCTCAAACGGACCCAAGCGACGGATAGCCTCACATTCGGCTTTAATCTGCTCGGGCGTGAGGGTGGTGCGCTTAATCTTGTTGGGATATTGAAAACCGCAATAAACGCAGAAGTTGGTGCAGGCATTGCTCAGATAGAGCGGAATGTACATGCTGATGACTTTGCCGAAACGCTCCTGGGTGTAGTGCTGGGCACGTTGTGCCATTATTTCGAGATAGGGAATGGCAGCAGGGGAGATGAGCGCCATGAAGTCATCGACGCTCAACACCTCTTTGCTAAGGGCGACCTCCACATCGTGCGCCGTCATGGCGCTGATGCGGGCAGAGGTGTCGTCCCAGTTGATTTTTTCTAATTCGTCAGAAAACATTATTATTTTTCTCCTTTACAAATTTCGTTGGCTACATTCTGCGAGATGCGCATGGCACAGAAGTTGGGGCCGCACATGGTGCAGAATTTGTTGTCGTCCTTGTGGCTGTCGATGTAGAATTGGCGAGCGCGAGCAGGGTCGAGCGAGAGGTTGAACTGGTCTTTCCAGCGGAACTCATATCGAGCCTTGCTCATGGCGTCGTCGCGCACTTGAGCACCGGGATGGCCTTTAGCGAGATCGGCGGCATGGGCAGCGATTTTGTAGGCAATCACGCCGTTGCGCACGTCCTCAAGGTTGGGGAGGCTGAGGTGCTCCTTTGGAGTGACGTAGCAGAGCATTGCGGTGCCATACCAACCAATTTGAGCTGCACCGATAGCCGATGTGATGTGGTCGTAGGCAGGAGCGATGTCGGTAGTGAGCGGGCCGAGGGTGTAGAATGGAGCCTCGTGGCATGCAGCAAGCTGGCGCTCCATGTTGGCTTTGATTTTGTGCATTGGCACGTGTCCGGGACCTTCGATGATCACCTGCACATCGTGTTCCCATGCAATCTTGGTGAGCTCGCCGAGCACGTCGAGCTCGAGGAACTGAGCCTCGTCGTTGGCATCGTGGATGCTACCGGGGCGCATACCGTCGCCGAGCGAAACGGCAACGTCGTATTTGTTGAGAATCTCGCAAATTTCATCGAAGTGTGTGTAGAGGAAGCTTTCCTCATTGTGTAGCACGGTCCATTGCAGCATGATGCTGCCACCGCGTGAAACCACACCGGTGAGTCTCTTGCCCACGAGGGCAGCGTGGCGACGCAGCACACCGGCGTGAATGGTGAAGTAGTCAACACCTTGCTCGCACTGCTCGATGAGTGTGTCGCGGTAGATTTCCCAAGTGAGTTTGCGCACATTGCCGTGCACTTTTTCGAGAGCCTGATAGATTGGCACAGTGCCCATAGGCACGGGGCAGTTGCGGATAATCCACTCGCGAGTTTCGTGAATGTTGTCGCCTGTGGAGAGGTCCATGAGGGTGTCGCCGCCCCAGTAGCAGCTCCACACAGCCTTGTTCACTTCTTCCTCGATTGATGAGGAGAGAGCCGAGTTGCCGATGTTGGTGTTGAGCTTCACGAGGAAGTTTCGGCCGATAATCATAGGCTCGGCTTCGGGGTGATTGATGTTGGCAGGGATAATGGCGCGACCGGCTGCGATCTCGTCGCGGACAAACTCGGGCGTGATGTGCGACTCGATTCCCAGTTCGCGGTTGTTCATATTCTCGCGGATAGCCACATATTCCATTTCGGCGGTGATTATTCCGGCTTTGGCGTAAGCCATCTGTGTGATTCGCTTTCCGGGCTTGGCTTTGCAGGGCTTCACGAGGTGGGGGAAGCGAATTTCGTCGAGCGATTTGTCGGCAAGACGCTCGCGTCCGTACTCAGAGGTGATGTTGTCGAGTTGCTCCACGTCGCCACGGTCGGCAATCCACTGCTCACGCAGGCGAGGAATACCGCGGTTGATATCTACCTTCACATCGGGGTCGGTGAAAGGGCCGCTGGTGTCGTAAACGCACACAGGTGCATTCTCGGTGAGGACGCGATTGTTGTCGGCATCGAAAGTGACAGTGGGAGTGAGCGAAATTTTGCGCATACCCACTTTTATGGGGAATAGCGTTCCGGGAACGTAGATTTTCTCAGAGGCGGGATATGACTCCACATTGATATAGTTGATTTCCATAAATGAGATTTTTCAGTGTATTTGTGAGTGAATTAGTCTAAGAAAGAAGTGAGAGGGCTGCTTGCCACGGCAAACGATGACTGAGCACCGAGCCCGGCGAGGTGAGCCATGCGTCCGGCCTCAACGGCGAGCTTGAAGGCACGTGCCATAGCCACAGGGTCGCGGGCGATGGCTATTGCGGTGTTGACGAGCACGGCATCGGCACCCATTTCCATAGCTTCGGAAGCGTGAGAGGGAGCGCCAAGTCCCGCATCGATAACCACGGGCACATTGCTCTCGGCGATGATGATTTCGAGCAGGTCTTTGGTCTTGAGTCCTTTGTTGGTGCCGATTGGAGCACCCAGAGGCATCACGGCAGCTGTGCCCACATCTTCGAGGCGCTTGCAGAGCACGGGGTCGGCTTGGATGTAGGGAAGCACCACGAATCCCAGTTTCACAAGCTCCTCGGTTGCTTTAAGCGTTTCCACAGGGTCGGGAAGGAGGTATTTGGGATTAGGGTGGATTTCGAGTTTGATGAAATTGGTTCCGAAGCACTCGCGTGCGAGTTTGGCGGCGAAAACAGCCTCTTCGGCGTTGCGCACGCCCGAAGTGTTGGGGAGGAATTGCACGGCGTCGCGGTTGATGTGGCGCAGCATATCGTCGTCGGCTTCGTTGTCCATGTTGATGCGCTTCATCGCCACGGTAATCATCTCAGAGCCGGAGGCGAGAATGGCTTGCAGCATCAGCTCATTAGAAGGGAACTTGCCTGTTCCCACAAAGAGACGGGAGGAGAACTCCCTGTTGCCAATGATAAGTTTATCCATAATTCTATGTGTAGTGTTGAATTGTTTATTGATTCATGCGGAGGCTCAGAGCCTTTTGGAGGTGAGATAGAATCTCGGATGTGGTGGCGGCAGGGTCGGGAGCATTGGCGATAGCGCCCGAGAGTGCGATGCCGCTGACGCCGGTAGCGATGATGTCGGCGATGTCGGGAATTTCGATTCCGCCGATTGCCACAGTGGGGATGAAGATGTGCTCATCGGCGCACTGCTTCATGATGGAGCGATAGCCATCGAGCCCGATGATTGGGCTGAGGTTTTTCTTTGTGGTGGTGAAACGAAAGGGACCGAGTCCGATGTAGTCGATATCCATTGAGGAGTAGGCGAGTATGTCGGAGAAAGTGTTGGCAGTGACTCCGATTATGGGTTTGCCGCCAAGCAAGGCGCGGGCTTGCATTGGGGGCATATCGGTTTTGCCGAGGTGCACACCGTCGAGTTCCAGGTCGCGGGCGATATCCACATGGTCGTCGATTATGAGAAAGCACTCATTGTCGGCGCAAATGGGTTTAAGCTCGCGAGCGACGCCTGAAATAGTGTCGTGAGGCGCGTCTTTCATGCGCAGTTGTACCCATCGGCAGCCGCCGTCGATCACTTGGCGCACCTGGCCGATGATTTCGAGGTGCGATGAGGCATTGGTGATGAATTGTAACATACTTATAATTGGGATTTTATTTTCGTTAAACGCTTGTTGAGGTCGGCGGCATTGGAGGAGTGGAAGAGGTAGCCGAGGAATGCTGCGCCGGCAAATCCGCACTGCTCCAGCTCGCTGAGATGCTCGGGAGTGACGCCTCCGAGAGCCACTGCATTGTGGCACTGAGGATGTGTGGCGAAAAACTGCCTGAGCAGGGTGGTCGTGAAAGCGCTGCCATAGCCCTGCTTTGAGATGCTGTCGAAGATAGGGCTGAGGAAGGCATAGTGGCACGCTGAGGCTGCCTTTAGCTCATCGAGTGAGTGGCAAGAGCGGCTGATTGAATACCGTGAGGCATCGATGCCTGTGGGGAGGGTGGGAGAGCGGTGATTGAGATGAAAGCCACCTATGGCAAATTCACTTGCCAAGCCGAAGTGGGAATGTAGTTTGAGGCGGTTGTGATAGTGTGCCGGGATGGCGGCAAGGTATTCCCGCAACTGCTGCTCGGTGAAGCCGGGTTTGCGCACATGCACGAAGTGGAATCCGGCATCGAGAATTGACGTCAGAAACTGCACCTCCATAGGGCATGATGCCGGGGAGCTGCAAGGGGCTTCGGGAGTGATTGCTATGAGCTTCATCGAGTGGGTGTGTTATCCGCCGTAGAAGGCTTTGATGATGGTGATGTTGTCACCGTCGTGCAGCGGGCGGTTCCACTTTGATGCCGGTAGCACCTCCATATTGACAGCGACGGCGATGCCTTGCTTGCGGAGACCCTCGACGCTGTCGAGAGCATCGTCAACGGTAGCTGCATCGTTGAGCTTATAGATTTTGTTGTTGATATTTACCGTAATCATAATATATGGGTTTTTAATTGTTGCGGGTTGAACAGGTGATTGACCGGGCCATGACCGCTGCCTATGGCTACCGCTGCACCGGCTTCGAGGGCTTGGCTGAGATATGCTTTTGCGCGAGCTACGGCGTCGGGGAGAGGATAGCCGAGAGCCAGGTGGGATGCGATGGCAGAGGAGAGGGTGCAACCGGTGCCGTGGGTGTTGGCGGTGTCGATTTTTGGCGAAGTGAAGCGTATCGGCTCGATAGAGGGAGAGAAGAGATAGTCGGTCATAGAAGTGTCGTCGAAGTGGCCGCCCTTGATGAGAACAGCCTTTGCGCCGCGGGCAATGATGGCTTGTGCAGCGTTGGCAGCGTCGTCGGCAGAGTGGATTTTCATTCCGGCGAGGTGTTCAGCCTCGAAGCGGTTGGGGGTGATGACATCAGCGAGGGGAAAGAGGAGATTGACCATAGCGTCGATGGCGTCGGTTTCGAGCAGTTGGCTGCCGGATGTGGAAATCATCACGGGGTCGAGGACGATGCGGCACAAGTGGTGCTCGATGATGCTGTGTGCGACGGCTTCAATGATGGGGCGAGAGAAAAGCATACCGATTTTCACGGCATCGGGGTGGATGTCTGACGCAATGGCTGCAATCTGGGCGCTCACCACCTCGGGCGTGACGGGCATAATGGCTGTGACGCCGCAAGTGTTTTGGGCGGTGATGGCAGTGATGGCCGTCATGCCATACACGCCGAGAGCCGACATCGTCTTGAGGTCGGCTTGTATTCCAGCGCCGCCCGAGGAGTCGGATCCGGCGATAGAGAGGCAAGAGAAGTAGGCTGAAGTCATAAGTCCGCAAAAACTATCCCGGCAATCGCAGAGCGAATGCAAGAGAAGAATAAAAATGTTGCGGGGAAAGCCAGCGAAGGCAAAGAGTAGAGCGGTATGAACAATTCCTACGCCGGCATTACCCGGTTCAGGTTCATAGGGTATAATCTCAGCCACGCAGGCACCCCTTTGTTTTACGGCGCAAAAATAGGAATAAAAAATTTAGGAAGCAAAAATATTAGGGATAATTAACGGTGGGATAGTGTGAAGAAGCAGTTGAAAGTGTTTTTTCAGAGATAAGCTGCATCTTTCGCGGCATCTCGGCAAACAAATAAGTAAACTTATTTGTTTTTGCGCTCGATTTGCACTATCTTTGAATAAGATAGGCGGCATCTCGGCAAAAAAAAATAAACGAGTTTATTTGTTTTTGCGCTCGATTTGCACTATCTTTGAATAAGATAGGCGGCATCTC
>JBJFEF010000248.1:3153-5721 GCA_051890435.1 Muribaculaceae bacterium | reverse complement strand
GCACCTTCACCGTGCCATTGTCGGCATCGAGGACGAAGCGGTTGTTGGCGTCGAGCGACAGCGAACACTGCTTCATCGAAGGGAGGAACGGTTTGAGGTCGATATTCCGGGAGAAAGCCATCTCCGAAATCCGTTCGCGCTGCTCGTCTTCACTCTTGCGGTCGATGTCCACTGCAAGCAACATCAGCATAGAGAAAGCCTGCATAATGAAATCCATAATCGGGTCATTGCTGCCCGAAATACCCACACCGCTGTCCTCCGAAGAAAGTAGTTTGCGCATCCAGTCGTCGGGCTTCATGGCTTGCTGCTCCTGCTTTGCATCAGAGGCGGTGGCAACCTCGGGCTTCTCCTGATTATTGGTATAATCATTCTGCCTTTGGTTGGCGTTGTTGGCAGCCAACAGCTCCGGCTTGTATTTAGCCAGCAAGTCCTTGCCGTTACATTGCGCCTGCAAAGCGATATTGCCCTTCACCGCAATCTCAGCGAGATAAAGAGCCGGGTCGATGTCGCGTGTTGAGCCATCAGCCGAAACGGATTTCACACCGAAGTGCAGATGCTCCCCGGTGGTGCGATAGCCAGTGTTGCCCGTGACACCAAGTTTCTCACCCACCTTCACCACATCATCCTTACGCACGAACACCTCGCTCAGATGCAGATAGCTGCACCGCACCTTTGAGCCGTCGGGTCGGGAGTATTCCACCGTCACCGACTTTCCGCCGGCAGTGTCGGGATTGTTGTTCACAGCCACAACCCTGCCTTTGCCCTCGGTTGCGAGCACATCATCATGACGGCAGGCAATATCGATGCCGCGGTGCATCTGTGTTCGCGACTTGTCGAGCGGGTCTTTGCGGTTTCCGAACGCCGAGGTGACAAACAGAAACTCCTCGCGCCGCAAAGGGAATGAATAGGAAGCCTCTTGCTGCTGTGCGGAACTTGCCGAACGGTTTTCCGAAGCCCCAATGCTGCGTTTCTCCGCAATCACCTCCTTGTCGAAGCGGTCAAGATGGTTCACCTCGATTATGCGCTGCAAGGTGGCAGCATAGTTGCCGCCCGAAGCATATCCAGCTTTGGCTATGCCCTCGCACCAGCCCTTGTAGTCATCGGCATCAAGCTTGAAGCAGTCGGAATAGCGGCTACTGTTGCGCAGAATCTTCGAGTGGTGCTCATAGCTCTCAGCCACCGAGGCATACTTGCAGAACTTCTCGTCGGGGCGGTCATCAGTATAAACCAGGAACTCGCCACCACCTTTCAGCCACGAAGCCGAAGCCTTGATGCCGAAGTGATTGTTGCCAAGACGTGCAAGTTCGCTGCCGCCATTGGCACTTTCCAGAATACCCTGCGCCAGCGTCACCGACGCAGGGATGCCATATCGCCGCATATTGTCCTTCGCAAGTTCGGCATATTGGGCTGCATAATCAGCGTTCTTTCCCATAGCATTATCGTCTCATTCCAGAACGGTGCTCCGGTTGGTTACTGTTTGTAACCGACTCGGTTATTTTCGGTGCAGGCTCCTCGCGGATAGCCACACGGCAGTTGGCACGGACAAGCTTTGGCAGATACGTATCGAGCGCATAGTGCGGAAAGCCGACAATCTTAATCGGACGGTCATTGCTCGTCTGGCGGTTAGTGACCGCAAGACCGAGTATCTTGGAAGCCTTTTCGGCATCTTCCTTGTATGTCTCATAGAAGTCGCCAACGCGGAAAAGCAGCACAGCATCGGGGTGCTTCTTCTTCAAATAATTATAGTTTTCAAGCAAAGCGGAAATTCTTGTCGAAGAAACTGCCTTTTGCTCTTCCGATGCTGAAACTTTCTCCGAAGAAACTGCCTTTTGCTCCTCCGAAACGGAAACTTTCTGCTCCTCATTTGCAAATTTAGTTTCCTCTTTTTGCTCTGAAGAATCCACTTTTACTGCCTCTGCCTTTCCATTCTCCTCAATCTTTTCTTCCCTATTTTCGTGCTTATTCTCAGTTTCAGCAACATTGGCGAGATACTCCTGCTCGTGGTTTTCCGTTTCATCCAACCCTTCAATCACCTCTTGCTTCTCCGATTCACCCTTGTGGAGCACATCGGCAAAGAGATGGGCAGCTAGAGTTTGCTTGTATAGCTCCCTGTCGTCGGTAAGCCAAAGACGCTGCCACTGCTGAGGCGAGACAGGCTTGTACTGCGTTTTCTCCATTCCGTCAATCTTCGCGGCGCAGAAGATGGCGTTGTTACGCCCCTTGAAGATGTTCACCTTGATGATGCGGTTAAGGTCGGCATCGCTGACATCAGTGCCAAACACATCCACCTTCAGTTCGGGGTGAGCCTCCGCCATAGCATAATACTTCTCGGCAAGCTCCACACGGATAACATTCAGATTATCCTGGGCTTGACGCAAAGCCGTAAAGAAGCGGTTGGTGTCCTGCTTCTCGGGATATACACAGAAGCCATTGCCGATTTCAGGTTTGATATACATCGCCCAACGGTTGTTGTCATCTTTGAGCATCTGCACCTGCTTGAAGTTCATCTTTCCGGCAACAGCCACCTGTCCCGACACATCGAGCTTCATCACATCGACAAGCTCATAC
>JBJFEF010000248.1:0-3053 GCA_051890435.1 Muribaculaceae bacterium | reverse complement strand
GCAATCTCGTCGGCAATCACATAGTGCTTGGGAATACTCTCACGGTACTGCTCCGTAGCCTGTTGGTTGCGTGTAGAGTTGTAGGAGATAGTTTCTCCGAGAGCTACACGGTTGAGCACGCCGACCGCGGCATTGACGTCACTTTCAAGCACAGAGATGAGCTTCGGGTTCTCACGCAGCTCACGTGCCCAATACTCCACCATCGGCAAACTCTCAGCCGAGAGCTTAGCCGGCATACCATTGTTGAGCATCATCGAAGCCGAAGCCAGTTCCACCACGAGGCGTTCCTGGCGCACATCGTCGAGCGACGGAGCCTTGTCGCCGGTCCCGATGCGGGAAAGACGCTCCGAGTGCCCAGTAGCTGACACAAGTTGGCGGTTAGCCTCCTGCATATAGTCGCGGTAATCGGCAAAAGTCTCCCTGTCGGGCAGATATACCACATCGGCGCGTGCATCATAGTGAGCGACACCCGAGCCGTCATTGCGGATTTTCACAAAGTTGCTGTCGGCAGTTTTGAGAAGATCCTCCAAGCCCTCCCTTAAAGCACCTTCACCGATTTTTGCAGCTTCCATACGTTGCGGCGAAGCACCCTCACTATTCACCAGAGCATCGTAGGCGGCATCATCGACCTGAGGCAGGAGCGTCTGGTCGATATTGAAGCAGATGCGAGATTCACACCGCTTCACGCCCTTGTATTGCTCTCGCTTGTCCTCAGAAAGTTGCTGATAATCCTCGCGAGAGATTACATCGTCGGGGTTGTTGCGGTTCACATACTTGTCCCACACATACCACGACAAGGGGATGCCTTTCTCACCGCCTTTCACGTTGGCACCTTCACTGCGAGCCACGTTGTAGAAAGTGTAGGCGTTGGTCTTGTAGCTGTTGGCATCGGCAGCCACAGCCATAATCAGAGAGTTTAGCGAGCCGGGACTCGCACCGCGCGGATAAAGCCTCGGGGCAGACTTTCCATCCCCGTTGAGCCATACACCGCCATTATTCCGTGCGCTTTCAAGCGCAGCAGCGAGCAACTCCGAGCGGCGTTGCATCGCAATCTTCAGTTGTTCATTTTCATCAGCCATAAGCATAGTTTGTTTTAATTGTTATACAAAAATCAGTTTTATATCTTTCAAAATCCCATAAATCCCCAGAATAGTTACATCGAGCGCGACCGAGTGATAACCTCAGTGCGCTGACTGTTGTCATAGTTCTGTGCTGCCATCTGTCGCGGCATATCCTGACGTGCAAGAATAGCATTGGCGAGCACATTTACAGGCAGTGCGCCCGCGTTGTAGGCTTCCACAACGGTGTCGGGGAGCTGTATGGTGTAAGGAACACGGTCGATGTTCATCACCATACTGTTGCCTGTGATGGCAGGGTCGGAGATACGTGGATTAAGCGGCTCGTCCTCGTAGGTCTTGTAGCGGTTTTTCACCGAAACGTCGTTGCCGGTGGCGAGGGCAGCGTGCCCCACCTTGTTCATAAGGTTGAAACCGCCCAGACCCATCAGAAGCAGCTTCAACAGCGGATTGCTTGTGAACATACCTGCCACCACCGAAGCTATCGGGACTATATTGTCCTTGATAAGATTGAGGGAATCGACCTTTCCTGTGAGGACACCTACCAACAAATCGGGCAGCATCGCGAGGGAATAGCCGAGATTCTTGCCTATATCGGTAGCTCCGTTCAGTCCCATATTGGAGAGAAACGTGTCCCAGCCGCTGAGATTCTGAGATTGGTCACCTTCAGGGGATTGTGGTGCAGTGCTATCGTTGTTTTCTCCATTGTTGCTATTACTGCTGCCCGATTCACCGCTTTGAGGGGCTGTAGCCGAGGCCGGAGAAACATTCGATTTGTTCATCTGTCTGAACTCCTCCTCATGACCCGGTGCCACCACCATTGGCATGTCCTGCTGATTGCGAGCCTGTTTTTGCTTTTGGCGTTCAAGCTCCTCTGCGGGATTGAAATTGAAAGATATTTGAGAGCTGTTGCCTTGCGGCATAAAAGTAGATTGAGCCATATTCGTTTCATTGGAAATTTTTGCCATATTCATTCGTTTTGCCTCGTTGCGGAACTCGGTGAAGACATTGCCGTTGGAGCCGAAAACGCCTTTGCTGATGCACAACTCCACTTCATCACCCTTGCTCTGCGCGGAAGATGAAAAATGGTTGATGGCGGCATTTGCAGCAAGGTCTATCCCCACAAACTTCGCCAATGCACCCCACGACCCGGCACCACCGAGCGTCACCGCGTCGAGTGTCGAACCTATAACCAGTCCTACGCCACGTTCTGTGGCAGATGGTTTGTATGCAGCCTCGCTGCGCTGCTCTATTTCGGCGGCAAGCGGAGTGCGCTGCATCGCCTGCGGAAAACCGAAGATTGTTGTCTTACCGACTTTCCGAATGATGTATTCCGCTGACGAGCGCGGTATGCGGTCATCAACGAGTTTGTCCATCATCAGTTGATTGATGCGATGGTTTATGTAGGCATCTGCAAGGTCACAACCGAGCCTTCCGCAAAGTATATCGTAGCGTTCACGCCCGATTTGCTCAACAACCGCTTCGCGCCACTTTTCCGAAATTAGGGAAAGGTAGCCAGCCACGTCGGCGTTGCCGGCAAGCCTCCCACGGCACATCTCCACATAGTCCTCCGCTGTCTTGCTGTTCCATTGCCCCGTGTGCTTCAGGTTGGCGTAAGGGTCAGAGCCTATGTGCGAAGCCGTCATACCCGAGAGTATTCCGGCTGCGGAGCGAGAATAATCCACCATCTCGCGAGCCCGGTTGTCGCCAAGTTCGCGCTTCACACCCTCCATAATGGGTGCAATAGAGCTGTTGAAGCAGTCAAGCAGACTGTTTTCAACCTCCGCAAAAGCCGTTATGTCATAATCCTGTGCCATTAGTAGAATGAATTTTTAGAAAACCTTGAATAACCCGAAGGCTATCCAAGCTGAGTTAAAGAGTTAGTGAAGAGAGCAGTTGTTGCCGTGTCTGTTCGATGGCGTTGTGGTACATCTCCATCGGTTTAGGGAAGTATTCTTCGAGCCAGGAGTCCTTGTC
>JBJFEF010000247.1:0-1617 GCA_051890435.1 Muribaculaceae bacterium | reverse complement strand
TAATTACAGTTTCACGGTGCAAAATGGTAGAGCAGGGAATACTCGCGGCTATGTATGCGCCGTTTGCCGGACTGCCATCACACGCTCGACGTCGGTCTTGAGCAGCAGATTCCGCACCCCGACTTTCACCTTCGCGATATTGTTCACCTTTACGATATGGCAGATATTCGCTTTCGTCAAGCCGTAGAGCCGCTGCACGTCATCGACGGTGCAGTAGTCATTGCTCCCGGTGAGGTCGGGGCGAAACAGCGCATCGAGATGCTTCTTCGAGTAGTACGTCTGTCCGTATTCACGCTTCGACGGAATATGACGACGGTAGGCGTAGGTCTTTATTGCGCAGTCGGTGGTAGCGTATTCCGCAGCGGCTTCCTTTGCCGTGAGCCACTCGGTCAGCGACGCGACTTCGGCACTCACACCGAAGATATCGTCGAGGTGCTTGCGGCTGAAATAATTCTTCCCGGCAATCCTGCACACTGGCACTTGGTGCCGCTTTGCGGAAGCATAGAGCCACGAGCGCTTCACCTTGTAGATCGACATCACGTCCTCGCCCGAGATATAATCGGGGACTTCCTCGCAGGCGTTTGGCTTCGGAGATTCATTGGTAGCAGAAACCGGATTTTTTGTGTGGTTTCGCTTCGATTTTGCATCAGCCTTCCCGAATTTTGCTGACGTTATAGCTTCCGGGATCTCTTGCTTCGACGCGGCTAATCTGGGATTATTCAGCCTTGCGGCAGAGTACGGCTTATGCCGCTTTTCAGCTGCGGCAGAGGCCTTTCCCCCACCAAGCTCCGAAGCACCTACAAGCACTCTGTGATAGGGATTGGCAGCAAGCATCGCCTCAATGTCAGCCCGGCGCACAAACGACATACGGTTGCTGATTCGCGACGCCGCCAACTTGCCTGCAGCGACGAGCTTATACACATATTGGCGCGAACAGCCCATCAACAAAGCCGCCTTCGAGAACGACAGATACTCAGCACTCTGGATATCCATCAGCGGCGTGGCAGCCCTCAGAAAGTCGCGCTGGCGCACCTTCCGCTGTTGCTTCGCCTTCGCCGCACACTCCTCGCAGCAATATCGCTGCGTACCGCAATTCGGCACAAACTCCGCGCCGCAAAATGCACATTTTTTCATTCTTTTCATCATCACAACATCATTTCGTTTAACAAAATTTTCCGTGCATTTCCACCGCGACCGGACGCTATGCCTGCCCCACACTAATTCTCTACTGCCCCGAGTTCTCCCATCGACAACCATTGTCAACAATCGACAACTCCGTCCACAAAGTAACACTCGCCAACGAAATCCCTAGACCATTCTGTATCCGTGTCAACCAACGTCAACCAACGACAACCCTCGTAAACATCGTCCACAAGACAGCAAAAAATAAGCTCCCGAGACTTTCCGCGGTAGAAATACGTTGCAAAAATAAGCGGAAAATCGGGAACCACCAAATAGCAAGTCCGAAGTGTTAAAATCTAAAAGTATCTGTGTTTCAATAGTTTATATTTAGTTAGTCTTTGTTGTTCATGGTAGTTCACGACTCTCTAAATACAACTGAAGAACGCATTGCTGCCGACTTTGATAACAGAATTTGGAATTATTGCTGACAATAAA
>JBJFEF010000246.1:0-1641 GCA_051890435.1 Muribaculaceae bacterium | reverse complement strand
ATTTACACCAAAGACTACGACAAGGATGGCGAAACCACTTATCTGCCTGCGTTTATGACGCCGTTTGTGTGATGTGCGGTTTCGTGGGTGAAAAACCGGAAAAAGTGGGGGATGGGAAAAAACTTTGGGGCGGCTGAGCCGAAATCTCGCGATTTATATTTAACTTTGCAAAAGATTTGTGGGGAGGCGATGATGAGGCAGCCCGGCAAATCGGGATTTTTTGTTTGCAAATGATTGAACGCATTATAATTATCGACAAAGTTGACCCGGTTACTTTTTATGGAGTCAACAACGCTAACATCCAGCTCATACGCAATCTTTTCCCAAAATTGCGCATGGCAGCCCGCGGCACTATCATCAAGGTGATAGGCGATGATGCCGAGACATCGGTATTTGAAGAAAAAATCAAGAAACTTGAGGACTATTGCGCAAAATACAACAAGCTCACGAGCGAGGTGATAATCGACACGGTGCGTGGCGAGTCGCCCAAGGAGATAGAGCTTGACGATGTGATTATCTATGGCGTTAACGGCAAGCCAATCTCGGGCCGCACGCCCAACCAGCAGTTGCTGGTGAACACCTTCAAGAAGAACGACCTCACATTTGCGCTCGGACCGGCAGGTACGGGTAAGACCTATGTGGCTATTGCGCTTGCAGTGCGTGCGCTGAAGAACCGTGAGGTGCGCAAAATCATACTGTCGCGCCCGGCAGTGGAGGCAGGAGAGAAGCTCGGCTTCTTGCCCGGCGACATGAAGGAGAAAATCGACCCTTATTTGCAGCCGCTCTATGACGCTCTGGAGGATATGATTCCGGCAGCGAAGCTCAAGGAGTATATGGAGGGGAATGTGATACAGATTGCGCCGCTGGCATTTATGCGCGGTCGCACGCTCAATGAGGCGGTGATAGTGCTCGATGAGGCGCAGAACACCACTACGCACCAGATAAAGATGTTTCTCACGCGCCTTGGCATGGGCTCGAAGATGATAATCACGGGCGATGTGACGCAAATCGACCTTCCGCGCACCACGCAGTCGGGACTGGTGCAGGCGTTGAGCATACTGCGGGGCGTTCCGGGCATAGGGCGAGTGGAATTTGACAAGAAGGACATTGTGCGCCACAAGCTTGTGCAGCGCATTGTGGAGGCTTATGAGCGCCACGATGAGGCGGTGCGTGCCGAGGCGGCAGCCGAGAGAGCGGCACGCAAGGCTGCTGATGCCGGCAAGGCTACGGGTGATGATAAGAATGAATAACCGAAATTTTATATATAAATAAAGATAATATAAAAAACCGACATGGCAACATTAGTTAGAACCGACTACAATTTTGAGGGACAAAAAAGTGTGTATCACGGAAAAGTGCGCGACGTGTATGACATCAACGACGACGTGCTTGTGATGATTGCTACCGACCGCATCTCGGCATTCGACGTGATTCTTCCCAAGGGAATCCCATCGAAGGGACAGGTGCTCAACCAGATTGCGGCTAAATTCCTCGACGCTACCGCCGACATCGTGCCCAACTGGAAGCTTGCCACTCCCGACCCAATGGTGACTGTGGGACTGAAGTGCGAGGGTTTCCGCGTGGAGATGATTATCCGCGGCTACCTCACCGGCAGCGCATGGCGTGAGTATCAGGCAGGCT
>JBJFEF010000245.1:0-1645 GCA_051890435.1 Muribaculaceae bacterium | reverse complement strand
GCTGATGTCCGACTGGGGTGGAACCGAAGATACACATCAAGCAATTTTCAATGGCCTTGACCTGGAATTTGGCACCTATACCGATGGATTGACTGCGGGTAGAAGCAATGCCTACGACAATTACTATCTGGCAAATCCTTATCGGGCATTGATTAAGTCGGGCGTCGTGGGTACTGCCGAGCTTGATGACAAGGTGCGCCGCATTCTGCGCTTGTGCTTCCGCACTAATATGAATCGCAACCGCGGCTTCGGCTCTCGCAACTCTGCACAACATTCAGCCGATGCTCTCGCCATTCAGCAAGAAGGCATTGTGCTGCTGAAGAATGATGGCGATATTCTGCCTGTCGATAAATCTCGCTATCACAACATTCTTGTTGTGGGTGAGAATGCCGATTTTTGCCTCACTAAATTTGGTGGCAGCTCAGGTGTTAAAGCCCGATATGAGGTGATGCCTATTGATGCCATTCGCAAGATTGCCGGCAGTGATGTGAAAATTGAATACCAGAAAGGCTATACTTCCGATTGGCCTCGAAATACTCAAGTGGAGGATTCTCTGCGGCTTGAGGCTATAAAGGCTGCCAATGGTGCCGACTTGATAGTGTTTATCGGCGGGCACAATAAGCACCCTTGTCACGATTGCGAGAGCTACGACCGTGGGAGCACAAAAGCTCCTTACCGCCAAGAAGAACTACTCGTAGAGCTGCTGAAGACTAAAGCTCCTTTGGTGCTTGTCACAATGGGTGCCAACCAATTTGATATGCCATATGCGGAAAAAATTCCGGCTATGCTACATACGTGGTATGGCGGAAGCGAATCGGGCACGGCTTTGGTTCAGGTCTTGTTTGGCGAAGTGAATCCCTCAGGAAAGCTCCCTGTTACGTTCTATCGTCAGCTTAACGACTGCGGCGCTATTGCTATGGGTGAATATCCGGGCGACGGCAAGAATGTGTGCTATAATGAGGGCATCTTCGTTGGCTACCGCTATGTGGATAAATTCAAGGTGAAGCCACAATTCCACTTCGGACACGGATTGTCATATACCAAATTCCGTTATGGAAAACCGATTGCCGACAAAATGAAAATCCACAGTGGCGACACCATTAAAATTTCAGTTCCGGTTACAAACGTAGGCAACCGCAGCGGCAAAGAGGTGGTGCAGCTTTATGTGCACGATGAGAAGGCTTCGGTGCCTCGCCCGGTGAAGGAATTGAAAGGCTTTGTGAAGCTCGACCTTGCTCCAGGTGAGACCAAAAACGCCGTTTTCAGCATCAGCGCACGCGATTTGAGCTTCTACGATGAGACATCCCGATGCTGGAAAGCCGAGCCTGGTGCGTTCAAGTTGATGATTGGTGCGTCGTCATCCGACATCAAGTGTAATCTTTCCATTACGTTAATGTAAATACTAAGAACTTCAAAATTTATGAAAAAATCAGCTTCGTTCTCATTGCTTGCCTTATGCATAGCATTCTCTACTCAATGCCTTGCATTAGGATTTCCAAATGCTCCTTTCAATAAGGGAGTTAATCTGTCAGATTGGTTCAACCATGAAGATAGCAAATATCTACGCTACGATACCTATACCGACAATGACTTTGCCGATATGGCAAGTATGGGAATCGATGTGGTGCGACTGCCGCTGAATTTC
>JBJFEF010000244.1:0-1646 GCA_051890435.1 Muribaculaceae bacterium | reverse complement strand
GGCTCGGTGATGGCAAGCTGGAGGGCGTTCTCCTCACGCTTGTTGAGCAAGTAGAGGTAAAGTTCTTCCTTAATCTTCTGCTGGCGTATCACATGGTTAAGCTCTTTCTCCTGAGTAGGAACCGAAGTGATGCGGCGGTTCGACTTGCGCTCCTGCGTCTTTGCCTGCTGAAGCTTGATTTGCAGTGTGCGCAAATAGCTATCTACCGAACTGTTGATATTGTTCTGCATGGCGGTGAGTGCCTTGTCGATTTCAGCCACCACAGGGTTGGCAGTGCCCGACGAGGCTGCTATCTTTTCATAGCGCAAGCACTCAGTGTTGTAGTCACCAATCTGCTTCTCCACTCCCATATCGGCAATTCCGGTGTTGGCAGGGATGAGCTCGTGGCTCTTCATCTTGCCCATGTATTCCTTGATGTAGTTGGCGAGCATAAGTTGCATCTCCACCTCGGCTACGGCATCCTTATAGCGGGTTCCGTCGTTAACAAGCACTCCGGCTGCCGACTGTATGTCGGGGATATTGTTGCGAATCTTTAGCGACTCAATCTGGGTGTCGATGCCGCCAAGGTCGCTCGAAAGTGCTGTGATGCGGTCAACGATAAACGTCTCGGTGCTGAGTGCCACGCGGTTTTTGTCGTTGATAACGTCTTGATTGTAGGCTGCAATCAAGCTGTTAAGTATGTCTTTAATCATCGAGAAATTCTCGCCCTCGAGGGTGAGGCAAAGCACCGATGTCTCTTTGTCGGGCTTCTTCACATCGAGCTTCTCGCTGAGTCCGAGAGCCACCTGGTGTGCGTTGCGCACGCGCACAATCACTTTCTCGCCCACCGAGCCGGTATTGAATTTCTCAGTCTTTGCGATGCTGAACGATTGGCTGTCGGGAGTCTTGGGATTGTCGTCGGTAAACTTCACTGTCACCGTCTCGCCATATTTTGCTGTCGCCCACTTCTCATCGTCGCTGCCCGGCACCATATAGCGATATTCAGTGCCACTCACCGGCAGCACTTCCACCATAAAGCCTCGCTTTGGCACATCAGATACTGTGGTGAGAAGAATTGGCGTGTCGTTGTAGATATTCACATAGCGAAGCATCGGCTTGCTATAATATTGGCATGCAAGTCCAAGCTGTCCCACTACCTGGTCGATAAGGTTTGTCGATTTTATCACATAAATCTCATTTTCCACGGCATTGGCTTTGTTACCCAAACCAAGATCGGAAAAAAGCTGCATTTCTCCCGAAACGCCCGACTTCTTATCAGTCTTGATAAGGATATAAGCCGATGAACTGTAGCGCTGGGTCTGCGACTTTGCAAACACCATCGCCAACGAAACGCACGCGAAAAGCGACAACACAAACCAATACCAATTTTGCCCGCACGCGGCAAAAAAGTCACGCATCGAAACTGCCGATTCGGCACTCTCCTCGCGGTCAATCTGATTTCTTTCCTGTTCTTGCATCTACTAAATAGTCAAATTGTTATTAGCTAATACTTGGATTTTTCATACTATTTTGCCCAAGCTCGTAATTCAATGTGCAAAGATAATCAATTATTCCTATAAAAATTAAAAAAAAACAATAAAAAACCACTTTACCCCATTTTTAGCCCCCTTTTTTACCTAATTTCACAAATTCCATCTCTCCCCTCT
>JBJFEF010000243.1:5706-22124 GCA_051890435.1 Muribaculaceae bacterium | reverse complement strand
CATTAAATTTCTGAAAAAGAGAGGGTGGGCTTGGTGGTTTCGCAAAAAATTAGTAACTTTGCACCGCTTTTTAGGAAAAAATCCCGTGAGTGAGGGCGAAAAACCCGCAAGGTGCTTGCAAAAGCACGCCTGTCAGCTCCCGTGTGATGGGAAATTAAGGAGCAAAAAACTTAATTTTTAGTAACACAAAAACAAACAAAACAAAATGAAGACATTCCAACTTACAGCCGAGCCCCGTACAGAGCTCGGAAAGAAGGCCAGCAAGGCTCTTCGCAACGATGAGAAAATCCCCGTAGTGCTCAATGGCGGCAAGATCGTTGATCTTCCCTACGCAGGCACTCTCGAAGAGGGCCAGAAAGTAGTAGAGCTCTGCAACAACAAAGGTATCATCACTACCGACCTCACAGTGACTACCGATGCAGTTCGCAAGCTTATCTACAGCCCCGATATTTTTGCTATCGAACTTACTGTTAATGGCGTGAAGAAGAACGCAATCCTCAAGGATCTCCAGTTCCACCCCGTTACCGACAAGGTTCTCCACATCGACCTCCTCGAGGTTAACGACGAGAAGCCCGTGGTTATGGAAGTGCCTGTGAAGCTCGAAGGTCACGCTGAGGGTGTGAAAGCCGGTGGTAAGCTCGTGCTCTCTATGAAGAAGCTCAAAGTTCGCGCTATCTACACCAACATCCCCGAGCGCATCGTGGTGAATGTTGACGACATCAAGCTTGGCCAGACCAAGAAGGTGGGCGACCTCCACTATGAGGGTCTTGAGCTCGTTAACGCCAAGAACGCTGTGGTTTGCGCCGTTCAGTTGACTCGTGCCGCTCGTGGTGCTCAGGCAGCTGCTGCAGCCGCAGGTAAGTAATCCACCCTTTAACGAGAATACTCACAAAGGATGAAATTTCTGATTGTAGGGCTGGGTAACATCGGTAGTGAATACCGCGACACTCGGCACAACATAGGATTTAACGTATTGGATGCCTTGGCTGAGGCATCCAATACTTCTTTTAGCACTCAGCGCTATGGCGACGTGGCAACGATGAGGCTGAAAAACCAGAATCTTGTGTTGCTGAAACCATCCACCTATATGAACCTCAGCGGCGACGCCGTGCGCTACTGGAAGACCAAAGAGAACATTGAGGTGGAAAACATTCTTGTGGTGGTCGATGACCTGTCATTGCCATTCGGAGCCATCCGCCTGAAAGGCAAAGGCAGCGACGGCGGCCACAACGGGCTAAAGCACATCAACCAGATGCTTGGCACCGAGGCTTATCCTCGCCTTCGCTTCGGCATTGGCAACGATTTCCCCCGTGGTGCACAAATCGACTATGTGCTCGGTCACTTCACCGCCGAGCAGCAAGAAGCGATGCCCGAGCGAATAAAAGTGGCTGTGGAGGCAATCAAGAGCTTCTGCCTTGCAGGGCTTCCCTTCACAATGACTCATTTCAACAACAAATAAAGTGGCACATGCATAGTATCAACCTCCGTGCACTCGCCACCTTGTTTCAGGGAATAAATAACACAGTGAAAATTGCATAATAATGAAGGAAGAGGTAAGAATCGACAAGTGGCTGTGGGCTACACGCATCTTCAAGACGCGCACCATAGCTTCCGACGCTTGCAAAAAAGGTCGCGTCACCATCAACGGACAAAATGTGAAGCCCTCTCACGGCATTCGCGTGGGACAAGTGGTGGATGTGCGTAAGCCTCCGGTGACCTACTCCTTTGAGGTGCTCGGGCTGATTGAAAACCGTGTGGGCGCAAAGCTCGTGCCCAACTATCTGAAAATCGTCACCCGCCGCGACCAGCTCGAACTGCTCGAGATGGTGAAGATAAGCGGCTTTGTCAATCGCCAAAAGGGGCTCGGACGCCCCACCAAGAAAGAAGGACGCGAACTTGCACAATTCACCGAGGAAGCCTTCTTCGGCTTCGACGATTTCGACGACGACTTCTTCGACGATGACGATGACGAGTGATTCAATCACGGCGTTAGCGATGCCGCATGGGTATTGATTGATACAACAATGAGATAGATGAATATTCTTGCATCTATCTCATTGTGCATTATGAAAATGTTTTGCTCCACTGCAATATGTGATGGGTATTGCAGTGTGTTTTCCATGGTTCTTTTATTTCACGACAGGTCGCACCTTGTAGCTCATGTTGCGGTGAGCTACGCCATCGGTTTTCACATTGAACATATCGCCCCAGCCGAAGTTGATGTCACTCAGGTAGAGGCAGTATGCTCTGTCGTCGACGTCATCTACAGCCGGTGCTGATGAAGCTGACCAGTAGTAAGCCGCTCCATTTCCGCTTTGCGCCCCGTTGTCGGCAGGGAGGAATATGCTCTTGTCGGCAAAGTCGCCTTTTCCGGTGTAGCAGAAGCCCCACACACCGTCTATCTGCACGTATGATAGTGTGCAGTTGCTGTGTAGTGCGGCAAGTTCAGCCTGGGTCGGCATTCTCCAGTTTTCGCCCCACAATTGTGTTGCATTGTCGTGAGCAGCCGGCAACTGTCCGTTGTCATATTCAGTACCGTCGTATTCAAATCCAGGCTCTTCGGGAATTTCTCCCCATAGGAACTGGCTGCTGTTGCCTGTGGTCTGTGTTTCTCCGAGGTTGAACTCGGCAAAGCGCGGACCATCAGCCCATAGTTGCACATATTTTACATACGTGTCGACACCGTCAATGTTGGCGAGAGCAGCATCTTCAGGAGCGGCAGGCTTCTCCTCTTCAAATACCACTCTGTCAACTTCATCTTGATTATACTCAGCTACAACAGTTTCACCTTTGTACAATTTCACTATCTGTGCGTTTGCGCTCATGGCAGCCATTGCTGCGGTGAGCATGATTATTGCTATTTTTTTCATTTTAAGTCTTTTTTTTATAGGTATTTTAATACTGTTTTAATTCAATTCCGTTGATATCGTAGAATCTACCGTCTTTCACGATGATGAGTCTGCCGCCTTTGATTATCTTGCGGCCATGATTGCCGGCACTCTTTTCTACGCTGATAGTTTCTGCCCCTGAAGGCGTATCGGTGTACTCACCATAGGTGATTTCGAGTGTAGCACCATTTTCAAGGGGTAGTTTCAGTACAGGTTCGGTAGCCCCCCTCAGCGAAAGATTGGCTACGGTCACACCGTCGACCTCGGTATAGAATACTTCAGGCGACTGATCGAGCTTGAAGCATGTGGCGCTTCCGTCAACCCAGGCAAAAATGCCGTTGATGTTCTCGGCATTGACCGGTGTTACAGCTATTGCTGCAAGCAACGATGCTGCCGAGAGTAATAAGTAACGTTTCATTCTCATTGTTTTTTGTTATTATTTGTTGAACATTCAGAATACTATTTTTTTGTTAACTTTCATGCCTTTGCGCACTATGTAGATGCCTCGTGATGCGTGTTCAGCATCAAGGCGGCGACCGTTCAGGTCGAATATTTCAGTGCTACATTCATTGCCGCCGAGAGATGAGCTTTCGGTTACAGGCATATCCACTCCGGCACTCGCCGATGCAAAAATGAAGTGAAGGTCACCGAGCAGACAACATTCATCACTCACTCCAGAAAATTCCTTTACCATGATGAGCACTTCCTCATCGGGAGTCAAATGGTTGAAGTAATATGTCATGTTGAGCGAGGATCCGGACTCTATTGTCACATTTTGGTTTCCCGATTTTTCTGTTGCAATAGTCCACGATTTTCCCCCGTCGAGAGAGAATTTCATTTGGAATATGGCTTTTGCACGAGTGGGGTTATTGATATTGAAAGTAAGCGTGTTGATACCCTTTATTGTTGATACAGAACTGATAGATGCACCTTTCTTCAGCTCAATTGCCGAAGTTTCGGTTGTGCTCAATGCTGCGTTGCTCATTTCCCAGTCGGCTATGCAGCCTTTAAGCAGCCCATCGGCGGGAGTGGCCAGTTGCCACTGTTCAATCTGCTCTGAGAGTGGAATCCGCGAAAAGTTGAAGCTGATGATGCCGTCGGTTTCGCTGATTTCAGAAATCGTGACTCCTGAATTGTTCCCATAGAGCGAGCGCAGCGAAGGCGATGTCATATCACTTATCGTTGTGACGTTGCCAAGTCCCGGGAATGGGTCATAGCCAGTATCATCATAGCCGCTTCCTGCGTAAGAACCCGCTTTCTGCGGCATAGCGCGTAGCAGCAGATAGTGCTCATTGCCCGGGTCAATATTGATGCAGTTATTGTCCCAAAGAGAAGGATCGGAAAAGTCGGTGCGGTAGATTAATAATCCGTGTCCCGGCAGAGATGAATCCCAGCGCGATGGCTGACGGTTTTCCAAAAGGAAGAATTCATTGGAGTGCATCGAAGGAATTACCAGTCCGGTGCCGGCTGTCGACAGTTCTTCAAGAGTGTAGTTACCGTTGATGCTCAAAGTGTCGGGATTAGAAAAGCCGGCAAGGCTGCGCTCAAGCAGTGAGTAGCCAACCGGCGAGAGGCAATTATTGGTGTAGCAGCCCAGCGACATTACCGACCAGTAGCCGGGAACGTCAACGGCATTCGTCATTCCTCCGGTGAAAGTGTCGTATTCATCGGGCAGCCCGAGGAGATGGCTAAATTCGTGGCATATTACACCAATACCGGCGACTGAACTGTTGCCGGGGACTCCGAAAAGCTCGGTAGAGCAGGCATAGTGTCCCATTAGTTTGCCGTCGAGTGGCAATCCTTTCAGCTCATCAGAAGCGTGAGGCCAAAGCTCCATTCCGCCTGTAGTGTTCGACCCGTACCCGGGGAAGATGAAATAGACCATGTCGATTGTGCCATCGTTGTCGGAGTCGTAGTCGGCGAAATCAACAAGAGGGTCAACAGCATTAAGAGCAGCCGTCATCATCTCATTGGCATACTTGAGCTGGCACACATCGGTTGCCGTAAAGTTAACAGACACCGGTCCCACTACATCGAATGAAGGGCAGAAAGCGCCACAAGAGTTGTCGACAAAGTAGTCGTAAAGGCTTCCCGGGCAAGCCTTCCACTCTCCGGCAGCATCGGAGAATCCATTGAAGTCAGGCTCATTAATCATTTTGTCATAGAAGCCATTAGGATTCTCCATAGAGAATGTTATGTCGGTATAGTTTACCAATACCACAAGACCGCGAAATTTGCTTTTGTCAATAACTGACGGAATGCGTGCCTCTGAGCGTAAACCTTTGCTGGCAGGCATCACAAACTCTTTTGCGGATAGCAGCCCCTTCAGCAGTAACTTTTCATCTGAAGTGCGATTGTCGGTAGCAATCACATCAGATGCCATAATTTTGCCGTCGGCATATTGTGCATAGCAAAGTAGATTCCCTTTGCCGTAGACAAGCTGATAGCCATCGGTAGTCGTGATGTAGTTCATTGTTTCATCGCCATGTACGATGAATGTCACTCGCGAGCCATCGGGTTGTGTAAGCGTTTGAGGCAGAGGGTATGCCGGAACTCCAATTGCTGTTGAAGCACAAAGTGTGGCAGAAATAATCGTGAGTAGGAAATTCTTCATAGAGTTGTCAATTGTTATTGAAAAGCTGGGTGGGTTGTTTCCCACCCAGCGTGGTGAGGTCTGTAATTCTCGCTTAGATTAGAATAGAACTTTCTCTGTTGCAACTCTGCCGTCGGCAAATGTTATCTTGCGAATGACGAGCGAGCCTTTCTCCGGGTGGTTGATTTCTGTTCCTGAGAGGTTGTAGAATTTGATTGAGGCAATTTCTGAGCGGTCGATGCCTGTTTCTGTCACTCCCGATTGCTTGCTGTCGAGCGTAATATTGTCGATTACAACTGATGTGGTTGTCCGTATTGTGCCTATCCACTGCAAGCAGAGAGTCTGACCTGCGAAGTCGCTCAGATCGAGTGTCAGTTTGTTCCAGCCTGTAGCGAGTTGATCCATTGTGGTTATGTCGATGCTCTCAAACTCCTCGTTTCTGCCAACGAGTGTTTCAATCTGGTCTTCGTCGCCTTCTATGTGTTTGTAGACCCAGAACGATAATTCAGGCGTTTCGAGAGCAGCGAGCGATATTTTGGCTGTTGTGAGCGATGCCGAGTTTCCGTAGGATGAGCCTGTCATAGCCGCAAACCGCCCGTCATTGTCTTGCGACTTGAGTGTCTCGGAGTCGCTGTAGGATGCCCACATTACATCGCGTGACGACCCGTGGAGCAGTTTGCTGACCATACCTACTGCCATGTGTCCCTTGAACGATTCCTTGTAGGGTGCAGCGTAAGGAGCACCTACAGGCAGCCAGTCAGATTCCATTGAGCCGAAGTTGCTCATTCCGGCAGCATTGATGGTGAAGAGCTTGTAGCGGACAAAGTATTGAGGAGTATTGCTGCTACACTCGGTATAGGTGTATGTTGTTTCTCCTGTCACAGTGGCAAGTGTGTCGCACATTCCATCTTCATAGATTCTGATGAGCTTGTATGTGAGGCTCTCAGGAAGCATGTCGCGACCGTTGATGTCCTTTTCCGTCGGAGTCCAATTTACTGTCACTTCGCCTGCCACATCGGTGCTTTCGGTAGGGTGAGGCTTGTTTGCTCCTAGTGGCTTGCTGTTGCCAACGAACACCTTAGCTGTTGACTCTACGCTGACCATATCATTGCTAACTGCAAAGACTGAGTAATTGTAGTATCCACTATGCTCCACGATGTCGGTATAGGAAATAGACTTTCCAGCCGGCTCGTTGGTGTATTCTTTCAGGAGAGTACCATCGCGGTAGATTTTAGCACCGATGGTTTCTGTGATAGATGTGCCATTGAGCGTCGTCGTCGGCAACTTAAAGTCGATAACTGTATGGAGTCGGCCCTGTGCATCGGGAGTGCAGCTGAAGCCGCTCACGCCATTTGGAGAATTGGGATTAACGCCGTCGAGTATCTGTATGTTGTCGATATAGAGCGTTCCTTTCTTTGCAGCCGTGGTGGCGTGCCAGCCGATGTAGTAAATGCCGTCTTCATCAACATTTATGTCGACATTCTTTGAGGTGAATGTGGAAGGTTTGCCTGTATATACGGCTTTTGTTGTTCCCATGAGCTTGGTTGTCATTGCCTCGGCGGTATTGTCGCGACCCATATATACCTCAAACTTCTCGTCGTACTGGTTTCCGGCATTCACGCCAAAAGAGAGGTGATAGGATAATCCTTTCTTCAGATAGATTGGCGGTGAAATGAGCCAGTCGTCTTTCGGATTGATTAGGCTTGCATTGATGGCTGCGCAGTTATAGTAGTTGTGCTCCCAGGCGACTCCATCACCGGCAATATCGATTACAGTGAAACGGTCGAGGAATGAGCTGTCATCGAAGGTTTCCTCCCACTTCGGAGTGAGATAACCAAGCATTATTTTGCGAGAAGTACCCGGCTCCGATGAAATGCTTTCGCTTGTGGCGGTTACCTTGTAGGTGTATCCTGCGATAGCACCTTCGGAGGGAGCTGTGAGGCTGTTGTCGGTGTAGGCTGTTGTCGTGAGTCCTTGGGCAATCGTCTTGTTGCCGGGCATTCTCACTACTTTGTAGGTCATGTCAGCCGTGTTGATATATCCACCGTTGATACCTTCGCACACGGCGTTCCAAGTGAGTGTCACAGTAGTGCCGTCGACGTTGGCGGTCACTGAAGGTGCTTTTGGAGTGTCAACACCGGCAAACGCCGTCGCTACGCTGCGCAGCGATTCACCAGCCTCATTGATGGTGTATACGCTGTATTTAACCGTTTGGCTTTTTGTTGACTTCACGTTTATTGATATTTCCTCACCACATTGGGCTATTCCGGTTTCAATCACTTCGCCCTTGTGCACAATGCGGTAGTTGACCTTGCCTGAAAGCTGACTACCGTCTTGGCAAGTTGTCGGAGCCAGAAACCGCAGTGTGCCGTTGAGGCTTCCGTCGCAGAACGAAAGTGAGAGGTCGTCGACACGTGCCGGTGCTTTGTCGGCAATGTAGTCGAGTGGGTTATAAAGAATCGATGGCGTACCTGCAAGGTTGGCAATCTGTGTCATTTTGCCTGTTGTTACGTCAACAGCTTCAAGATAGTGCTGGCTGAACGAAAAAGTGGTGAGCATACGGTTGTTTGCCTTGTCCCACGTTGCACCTTCCACATAGTTGAAAATCTGTCCGGTGCTGCCTATTACAGTCACATTGCCCGACTCTTTGTCGACTTCATAAAGCTTTCCGGAGAATGCAATTGCGAATGCTTTGCCCTCAGGAGAGAAACAGATGGAACGGAATTGGTCGATGGTATTGGTGTCGTCACGGTATTTCACCGTGTAGTCACTAATTGCAGTTCGTGTTTTTGTCACCGGGTCAACGTACCCCCATACGTATCCGTTTCGGGCATCATTGATAAACAGACCGTAGACTTTTCCGCTAACCGGGTCTTGTGCCACATCGTTGGCAATCATAGTGTAGGGAGCTTCTTCTTTCCCGACAAGTTCATGAGTTGCGCAGTCGAGTGTTACGATGTAGTAGTTACTATAGGATCCGTCGCTATTAAGCGACCCACAGAACAGGTAATAAAGGTCACCTTCGGGAACGCCCCAGAATCCGGTTAGCCCTATTACGTCGCCTACTCGCTGGTCTGAGCCGTCGCCCGAGAATGGATAGGAATAGAATGCCTGTTTGGAGTTTTCTCCCCATGCCGACATGTCAGACAGATACATCAGCAGAGAATCGCATTGCTGCTCTTCTGCAACTGCTGCACTTGATGCCGATAGAATTAATGTTGCCGATAAAAGCAACTTCGTAAGTAAATTTTTCATTTCTTGCAACAAATTTATATATTTGACTTTCAAAAAAATCTATGTTTACATTCAGCCTAAACGACCGTTGCAAAGATAGAAATATGATTATCCAGCCACAAAAAATGATACTTACGAAAACGCAAATTGCTATTTTATTACCAAATTGTATGGAAAAATGACACTTTTACTCACATATTATTGTCTTCTTCGGGTAATTCTGCTTTGGATTGTGCTATTCTGCGATATGCCGTAGGCGACATTCCCACCTGATTTTTGAATACCACAAAGAAATTTTTGTCGGACAGGAAGCCCACCTCTTGTGCGATCTGTTTTATGGTATCTTGGCATGAGTTGTCCGACAGCTTACGAAGTGCCTCGTGAATCCTCACCGAGTTCATATATTGCGTATACGACATTCCCAGTTTCACCTTTATCACATGGGTGAGATAGGTGTGGTTGCATCCGCAGCGCTCGCTCAGCGTGTCGCGTGTGATGTGCACATCACGATATGCCTGCTTTTCGATTACCTCGTTGTGCAGCTTTTGGTATATTTCATTCACTTTCTCTTCGGTTACGAGTTTTTTGTCATCGGACGTCGGTACTGCGTTGTCATCGTCTGAAGTCGCGCTGCCGGCAGGAGATTCAAGATATGATGATGATGCGTTGCCAGTTTCTATCGACAACAAGTTCTTGCTGTGGCGGACAATTCGTTTGTACATTCGTTGGCGGCTTTCGTAGTACCACACCACTATAGTAACAATGATTATCGATGCAATGAATATAAGCCACAGCACGATGCGCAGATTCCGCACACGCAGATGCTCCAAAGCGAGCCTGTTCTCTTTGGCTTCAGTGTCGTACATCACTCTATACTGTTCTATGGCTTCACGGTGAAGCGACTCTCGCAGACTGTCGTTCAGATTGATATATTTCTCCAGTGATGCGAATGCAGGCTGAAGCCTGTTTAGCCTGTAGAGGTTGTCTGCATAAAGCTTGCTGAACTCGGGTACTGTGCCCGATTCTGATGTTTTCAGATATGCATTTTCGGCACGGTGTGTCATTTCGATTGATTCATTGTAGCGACCCAAATGGTGCAGCGACATTGCGCAGCGCAGCATCGAAGTGTAGTTGCTGCTACCACCTGATGCAGCTATTGACTGTCGGTAGCAATCAAAGGCTTTGTTATACAGTTTCTTGCTGTAGGCGATGTTGCCGAGAATTTCATAGTATCGGGTCGATTTTGGGTAATTCTTAATCAGCGATGCGTAATACAGAGCCTTATCCTCATTGAAGCACCGCATGGAGTAGTATATACCGCAGTGTACTGCCGATGCGTAGATAAGATTGCTGTCATTTTTTTGGCTTGCATATTGGAGAATCTCGCGGTCATACTGAATGCCAAGTGTGTCATCGAGAAACACCATTATTGCAGACAGATTTTGCACTGCAACTATCGCTTTGTTGTCATCGCCAAGCGCACGAGCCATTTTCCAGCTTTTGTAGATGTAGTTGCTGGCAATTGAATAACGTCGGAAATATTTTGCCTCGTAGATGCCCAATGCATTATAAATCATCAGCAGCAACGTGTCGTTGGCAGAGCTATGCAGCAATTCCTCACATTCATGAAGCTTGGCGAGTCGTGTCGGGGCATCTTGCGGACTGCCGTTATATACACCTAAATAATATAGGGCATGGGCTTTTAGCCGGGTGTCGCCATTGCGCTCAGAATATTGCAATAGGAGCATGGCAAGAGAATCGCTTTTGCTGAAATCGCCTTTTTTGGCGTATTGGCGGCATTTTTCGGGCAAAAGGTGTATTTCATTGTAAACTTCTCCCGACCTGACGCATCCGCTCCAGATGGGTATCGCTGCCAGCAGTGCCATAGCAAATAATGGCAACAGCAAAATAGCTCTGCCTACTCTTATTTTGAATAAAATCCCAGCTTTGTTCATTTTAGATGTTTGTGGGTGAATTTCTTTAGCTTTTGCAAAAATAATGAAAATCTGTGATTGATTTGCATTCGATCATTCATAAAGCTTATTTTTTTGCCCGAATAGATGCTGTTTGGCTGATTATTGTCTTATTTTGGGAGATATGTAGCATTATTTCTCGAAAATTATGCGTAAATTTGCCATATCAATGAAGCTCATCGCAGCTCAATTGACATACAACATAAGAGACTTACTATTATTTACGAATTAACAATAAACAGAAAAACTGAAATGAAAGGTAAAATTTTGGTTACTGGTGGCACCGGATACATCGGTTCGCACACCGTGGTAGAGCTCCAAGCCGCCGGATATGAGGTGGTCATCATCGACAATCTTTCTAACAGCAACAAGGAAGTGCTTGATGGAATCGAGAAGATTTCGGGCATTCGTCCTGTGTTTGTCGAGGCTGATTGCACCGATATGGCAGCTCTCACCAAGTTGTTTGATGAAAACCCTGGCATTAACGGAATTATCAACTTCGCTGCAAGCAAGGCTGTGGGCGAGTCGGTACAGAAGCCTCTTCTCTACTACCGTAACAACCTCGTCACTCTCATCAACCTGCTTGAGCTTATGCCCAAATATGGCACAAAGGGAATCGTGTTCTCATCGTCGTGCACAGTGTATGGCGAGCCCGATGTGAATCCTGTTGACGAAACAGCTCCCATCAAGAAAGCCACTTCTCCCTACGGCAACACAAAGCAGATTTCGGAGGAAATCATCACCGACTATATCACCTCGGGCGCTCCCATCAAGAGCATCCTGCTGCGCTACTTCAACCCCGTGGGCGCTCACCCAAGTGCCGAAATCGGCGAGCTTCCCAACGGTGTTCCCCAAAACCTCATCCCATTCCTCACCCAGACAGCTATCGGCATCCGCAAGGAGCTGAGCGTATTCGGCAACGACTACAACACCCCCGATGGCTCGTGCATTCGCGACTTCATCAATGTGGTTGACCTTGCAAAGGCTCACGTGAAGGCTTTGGAGCGTATGCTTGAGGACAAGAGCGACGAGAAGCTTGAGGTGTTCAACCTTGGCACCGGCGTGGGACTATCAGTGCTTGAGCTTATCAACGCCTTTGAGACAGCTACCGGCGTGAAAGTGCCTCACAAGATTGTAGGACGCCGCGAGGGCGACATCGAGAAGGTGTGGGCTAACCCCGACCGTGCCAACAACGTGCTCGGCTGGAAGGCTACCACTTCGATTGAGGACACTATGCGCTCGGCTTGGAACTGGCAGCTGCGTCTGCGCGAGCGTGGAATTATGTAATCAAAAAATAGCAACACATTTTTCTATTAATATTCAACTATGGACATTCTGCAAAAACGCATAGCCACCGAAGGCCGATTCCTCCCTGGAGGAGTGCTCAAAGTGGATGGATTCTTAAATCACCAGCTCGACCCGAAACTGATGGAGCAGATTGGTGAAGAAATTGCACGGCTCTTTGCCGACAAGGGCATCACCAAAATTCTCACCATCGAGGCGAGCGGCATCGCTCCTGCGGTGATGGCAGGTCTCAAAATGGGAGTGCCGGTAGTGTTTGCAAAAAAACGCCTGCCACGCACCATCACCGAGGCCTACACCTCGTGTGTAAGCTCGTTCACCAAGGGAAAGGAGTATCAACTGATAGTGTCGCGCGACTATCTCAAGGAGGATGACAACATCCTATTTGTTGACGACTTCCTTGCCTACGGCAACGCCGCAATAGGTATCATCGACGTGTGCAAGCAAGCCGGAGCACGGCTCGAAAACATGGTATTCGTTATCGAGAAGGAGTTCCAGGACGGCCGTGTGCGCATTCTTGAGAAAGCCCCGTCGGTGCATATCGAGAGCCTTGCAGTGGTGCAATCACGAGAAATCACGCCACGCGACTGCGAGTTTATGCAGATGGCAATCGACCTTTCGGTGGAGAACGTGAAGAATGGCGGAGGACCGTTTGGCGCTGTGATTGTTCGCGACGACAAAGTTGTAGCCACAGGCGTAAACCGCGTCACAGCCAACCACGACCCCACAGCCCATGCCGAGGTGAGCGCTATCCGCAACGCCTGCAAGGCTATTGGCGACTTCAAGCTCGACGGCTGCGTGATTTACACCTCGTGCGAGCCTTGCCCCATGTGCCTCAGCGCCATCTATTGGGCGGGAATCAGCAAAATCTACTATGGCAACACCAAGCAAGATGCCAAGATGATTGATTTCGACGACTCTTTCATCTATGATGAAATTGAGAAAACAACCGACCACCGCTCTATTCCTGCTATCGCCCTGATGCGCAAATCGGCACAAAAGGCATTTACCGACTGGATGGAGAAGGCCGACAAGATTGAATATTGACACCCGTTGCCACACAACGGTGGCATAGCACTACGACATAGCAAAGAGAGGCACAATCCTCACGAAACAGTGAGATGGTGCCTCTCTTTTTGTTATTTCAATCTCAACCTTAATCAGCTCAAGCTGTTGAGCACGTTGCGGATTTTTTCGTAGGTGGTGATGCGTGTGGGCACCAGCGGTAGTCGCAACTCATTCTCTATGAATCCCATAGCATTGAGCAAGCACTTCACTCCGGCAGGGTTGCCATCCACAAAGAGCAAGCTGAAAAGCTCGGTGAAGCGGTGGTGTATCTGCAAAGCCTTCTCGTAGTCGCCATTGAGAGCAAGGCGCACCATACGGCTAAATTCGCGCGGGAAAGCATTGCCAATCACCGAAATGACGCCCACGGCACCAAGCGTGATAAGCGGGAAAGTGATGCCATCGTCGCCCGAAATCACCATAAAGTCGCGAGGCTTGTTCTTGATAATCTCATCCATCTGCGAGATGTTGCCCGAAGCCTCTTTCACACCAATGATATTCTCAAAGTCGCGGGCAAGGCGCAAGCAGGTTTCGGGAGCCATATTCACACCCGTACGTCCCGGAACATTATACAGAATCACCGGCACCGGCGAAGCCTCGGCAATAGCTTTATAGTGTTGATAAATACCCTCTTGCGAAGGCTTGTTATAGTAAGGAACAACCGAAAGTATTGCGCTGAACGGCGACAAGTCGATAGTCTTCACGGCATTCACCACAGCCATGGTGTTATTGCTACCCATACCGAGCACCATAGGCACACGGCCGTGCACCCTCTCTACCACAAAATTGCGCACCGCCACCTGCTCCTCGGGCGACAGCGTAACAGTCTCGGCAGTAGTGGCAAGCACCACCAGATAGTCAATCCCATTCTGTATTTGATACTCAAGGAGTCGAGCGAGTGCATCATAGTCAACTGATTTGTCGCTTTTGAAAGGAGTGATGAGAGCAACGCCCATTCCCTTTAAATTAATTCCAGCCATATATATGGTTTTGTAGAGTTCCTAATTTTGATTACTCTGCAAAATTAGTGATAAAACCATAAAAGAGCAATTTTTATTTGAAAAAATAGCTAAAAGGCGGCAAATAGGTGCAATTTTCGCTATCTTTGTACACTCATGTGATAATTCTTCATTAAAAATGTTACAAAAGAAACTTTCTTGCTATATATGCTTTATGCTGATTGCACTGTGCACCTCGGTGTGCGCATTCCCGTGCCCCAACAATAGCGAAACTGTGGACAATGCCGCGGGCAACGCTTTAGTGATGCCTCGCGGGTCGTTTCTACAGCACCACCTGTGCAGGAATTGGACCGATTCAAGGTGGCAACAGGAATTCAAAGCAATGCGTGAGGCAGGGATGGACTTTGTGATACTGATGTCAACAGTAGATACCGACACTGCCGGAATCACACGCGCCATCTATCCTACTGCCATCGAAGGAATCATTCACTCCGGCAACGATGTGCTTGAAGCTTGTCTGCGCAACGCCGCAAATGCCGGCATAAAGGTGGTAATCGGGCTGAATTTCGACGACCGTTGGTGGCAGATTGGCAGCGGCACACCTCCACTGTGGCTCGAGCACAGCCTCATGCAAGGCAATGATATAGCAGCCGAAATCATGCGCAACTATTTTCCTCGCTATGCCAATGTGATTCAAGGCTGGTACTGGGTGTGGGAGGTGGAGCCATCGTTCTGCAACAATCCGGTGATTCTCGAAGTGCTCACGCAAGCCCTCAATGTTAATCTCGACTTTCTGCATGGGCTGTCGCCCTCACTGCCGGTGCTGCTGTCTCCATTCATGAACCAATCACTCGGAAGCTCCGACAATTGCGCCCATGTGTGGCAGCACATCCTCACCAATGCACACTTTGCCGACGGCGACATTTTTGCGCCACAAGATTGCATCGGCTCGGGCTATCTTTCGCCCGATTGCGTGGAAGAGTGGTTTGAGAAGCTGCACAACATCATCCCCGAGAAACCTGCAGTGCGGTTTTGGGGCAACATTGAGCTGTTCGACCAGCGTTTCTGGACGAGTGCCGACATAGGGCGTGTGAAGCGTCAGCACGATGCCATAGCGCCCTACGTGGATGGTTTCATTTCGTTTGCCTACAGCCACTACGTCAGCCCTCACTTGAAGCACCCTGTGCTGCACCGCGCCTATAGCCAATATGCGAGCACCGGCGAGATACCCGCAGTGAAGGCTCCTGCTGCTGTGAGCGATGCACAATACTCAAGCGGGAAAATATTCTGGAGAGGCATCACAGGCAATGAGTGGCTGCTGGGCTACCGCGTGAGGCGCGATGGTGAGCTTGTAGCCGATTGCCAACTTGCCCGCGACGGCAGTTGCGTGTGCAATATCGAAGCTCCAATATCCGGGTGCTGCACTATCACAGCCTATGATGTGTGGGGCAATGAATCGGAGGCTGTGGCAGTGAAAGTGCCATAAGGGGCACTCATTGCCACCTTTTCGGCACTTTTGGCAAAAGTTTTTTTGCACAACACTTTAGTATTGCACGAATTTGTGCTAATTTTGTAAAAAATATTTAGCATCTACACGATTGAGAGTAACAATATATGGAGAGCAAGGAATTAATCGACCAGATTGCCATGCGCATTGAGCGCAGCAGTGCCGACACTGAGAAGCTGCTTGAGGGCTTTGTAGCTACGCTGAGGGAGCGTTGCAGTGCGCTCGACAGCATAGCTGTGCCCGGTTTTGGCACCTTTGAGGCAAAAAAGAAGAGTGAACGAGTGACGGTGAACCCTGCATCGGGAAAGAAAATGCTTGTTCCTCCAAAGATTGCACTCACATTCAAGGCAAGTGCGTTATTGAAAAGCAAGTTAAGATAATCCCACCACACATGAACAGCAAAGTGACTTTTCCCGAACTCGTGGATGCTGTAGCAGCAGCCACCGAGTGCCCCAAGCGAGTGAGCGAATTATTTCTGAAAGAGCTATTCACAGTGATTTCAGAAGCACTGCGCAATGGAGAAAGTGTGCGTGTGCGCGGATTGGGGCTTTTCAAGCTCACCAATGTGGAAGCACGCAAGAGTGTGAACGTGAACACCGGCGAGGAAATGGAAATCCCGAGCCACCGCAAGGTGTCGTTTGTGCCCGAGAAGGCTCTTGCCGATGCCATCAACGCTCCTTTCGTAGGCTTTGAAACTGTAGTGCTCGACGATGACCTCACCGAGGAAGAAATTCAGCTGATGGCAAGCGTTGACGACCTCGACAACGAAGCCCCCATAACTCCACCCGTATTCACCGACAAGCAGCCTATCGAGCAGCCTGAGCCACTCTCAGAGCAGCCTATAGTAGAGCCCATGGAGCAGCCAATAGAGCCTGTGGAACAACCTCTCGAAGAGCC
>JBJFEF010000243.1:0-5606 GCA_051890435.1 Muribaculaceae bacterium | reverse complement strand
TAGTAGAGCCCATGGAGCAGCCAATAGAGCCTGTGGAACAACCTCTCGAAGAGCCTGCAGAGCAACCGGTGGAGCAACAAGAAATTGAATCACAAGAAACTATCCCCGACACTAAAGATATGAAAGAGCCATTACACATGAGCGACGACACCGACGCTCAGCAAAATATTATCATCCCCAACTCTCCGGTTGAGGTAGAAGACTACAATATTCCCGAAGACGACGATGAGGAATACGTCACCGAGCGCAAGCATGAAACTCCAGCCAAAAACAACGACGGATTTATGCGCGGCTTTATTTGGGGTGCCGTGACCATGTTTGTGTTCTATCTGATTGTAGGTGGAGGATATTTCACATATCAGCACCTTCAAAACCAGGCGATTATCGACACAGCTCGCGGAACCGACTCTATCGATACCGATGCTGCACTCGAAGACGTCACCGAAGCGCCTGCTGCCGAGGCCACTCCCGCTTTAGAGCAAGAAAAACCAGCTGCTGAAGCCGAGAAGCCGACTACACAGCCCGAAAAGCCGGCGGCACAGCCCGAGAAGCCGGCGGCGCAAGCCAAGACTGCCGAGCCGGTGTATGACACCGTAACCGAGCGCCAATTCCTCACAAAGATTGCAGCAAAGCACTACGGAAATGCCGACTTCTGGGTGTATATCTACGAGGAAAACCGCTCAATCATCAAGAATCCCAATACCATTGCCCCGGGCACGAAGGTGGTGATTCCTCCAGCCGAGAAATATGGTATCGACAAGAACAATCCGGAGAGCCTGAAGGCTGCCCGAAAGAAAATCCAAGAAGTCGAAAACCAAAAGAAGAAGTAGCAGTATCAGCACATAACATGAACTGCCACATCTGCAACAAGCCACTCAATGCACCTGCCTCAAAATAGGCATGGTGTATTATGTTGTGGCAGTATCGCTATTGAGTGTAGCCGACCTGATATTCTCTCCACTCGTGCATATTGACCTTTGATTTGCGCTATCATAAACGCCAGCGTGCAACAAGCCAACAGAGGTGAAAAGTGAAATGGAAAAAATCTTTAACTTAATAATTGATAAATTAACGCACGGATATTGTGCTGTGAGCTACGAAAATATTAATTTTGCACCTGAATAGCGAAAAGGGCTAAGATTTGGGGGATTACCCCACAAAACAGAGTGAAACAAATTATTGGATAACAGAATAACTACAATAAAGAATAGGAAATATGAGCGATTCAGTAAACATTCGAGAATTGAATGATTTAATAGCAAGCAAAAGCAATTTTGTGGGAATGATTACGCAGGGAATGGATCAGACCATTGTGGGACAAAAGCACTTGGTTGATTCATTGCTCATCGCGCTGCTTGCTAACGGGCACGTGCTTCTTGAGGGTGTCCCCGGTTTGGCTAAGACGCTTGCCATCAAGACACTCGCATCGCTAATCGATGCAAAATACAGCAGAATCCAGTTTACCCCCGACTTGTTGCCTGCCGATGTGGTGGGAACAATGGTGTATAGCGCCAAGCAGGAGAAATTTGAGGTTCGCCGCGGTCCGGTTTTCGCTAATTTCGTACTTGCCGATGAAATCAACCGTGCTCCGGCAAAGGTGCAGAGCGCATTGCTCGAGGCTATGCAGGAGCGCCAGGTGACTATCGGAAAGGAAACCTTCAAGCTCGACGACCCGTTCCTGGTGCTTGCCACCCAGAACCCCATTGAGCAGGAGGGCACTTATCCGCTGCCCGAGGCGCAGGTTGACCGTTTCCTCATCAAGGTGATTATCGGCTACCCCAACAAGGAGGAGGAGAAGCAGATTATCCGCCAGAACATCAAGGCAGAGAAGCGCGAAGTGCGAGCCCTCGTAAAGCCCGAGGACATAATCGAAGTGCGCAAGATAGTGCAGCAAATCTATGTGGATGAGAAGATTGAGCGCTACATTGTAGACATCGTGTTTGCAACACGCTTCCCGCAGGACTATGGCTTGAACGACCTCACCAGCATCATCTCGTTTGGAGCATCACCGCGTGCATCAATCAGCCTTGCACTTGCAGCGCGTGCCTATGCCTTCCTCAAGGGTCGCGGCTATGTGATTCCCGAAGACGTGCGTGCAGTGTGCCACGATGTGATGCGTCACCGCATCGGACTCAGCTATGAAGCTGAAGCCAACAACATTTCAGCCGACGAAGTAATCAGCGAAATTCTCGACAAGATAGCAGTACCCTAATCAATAGCAACGCACATAACAAATGGATTCAACTGAGTTATTGAAGAAAGTCCGGAAGATTGAAATCAAGACTAAAGGGCTTTCTCAAAACATATTTGCAGGTGAATATCATTCGGCGTTCAAAGGGCGCGGAATGACGTTCTCGGAGGTGCGCGAGTACCAGTATGGCGACGATATCCGCGACATCGACTGGAATGTGACCGCGCGTCACAACCGCCCCTATGTGAAGGTGTATGAGGAGGAGCGCGAGCTCACAGTGATGTTGCTCGTTGACGTATCGGGCAGCAAGAACTTTGGTGCAGTGGGAGTGGAGAAGAATGAGATGATGGCTGAGATTGCAGCCACTCTCGCTTTCTCGGCTATCCAGAACAACGACAAGGTGGGCGTGATTTTCTTCACCGACAAGGTGGAGAAATTTATCCCTCCCAAGAAGGGCCGCAAGCACATTCTGCTTGTGATTCGTGAGCTACTCAACTTCAAGCCCGAGAGCCGCGGAACCAACATTGGCAACGTGCTTGAATATCTCACCGGCGCACTCAAGAAGCACTGCGCCACATTCCTTATTTCGGATTTTATCGACGGCAACGACTACTACAAAGCCATGTCGATTGCAAGCCGCAAGCACGACCTCACTGCCATTCAGGTCTATGACAAGCGTGAAGCGAGCCTGCCCGACGTGGGACTGATGAAGGTGGAAGACGCCGAAACCGGTGCCGTGAAGTGGGTGAATACAAGCTCGGCGAGCGTGCGCAATGCCTACAAAAAGTGGTGGTATGAGCGCCAGCAGACGATGAACACCACACTGATGCGTTGCAATGTCGATATCGCTTCGGTTGCCACCGACGAGGACTATGTGAAGTCGCTCATGGCTCTTTTTGGCAAGCGTGGCGTGAGATAAGCATGATTTTTACTGGTGATTAAAGCCAAGCCTGCAATTCCACCGGAGGAATTGCCCGATTTTTTTTGAGAAATTTATGAATAAACGATTAAAGAAAATATTTTTAGCAGTAGTGCTGGTGTGTGGCACCACAGCCTTTGCCGCAGCGCAGGGCAGCGTGGTGATGCGCGCCAAGCTCGATTCTATCATACTGGTAATGGGTAAGCAGACGGCACTGCACCTCGAAGTGTCGCAAGACAAGGATGCTGTGGGGCACCTGGTGCAAGAAACAGTACCCACACTCACCGAGGGTGTAGAGGTGATTGACCGCCCTACCCCCGACACCACCGACCTTGGCAACAACCGAATACAAATCAACCGCGACTTGATTATCCAGTCGTTTGATTCGGGAGTGTATGTGATTCCCCCATTTGAATATGTGGTGGGTCGCGACACATTCCGTTGCAGCCACCTCACACTGAAGGTATTGCCCGTGAATGTTGACTCAATGACCACCGTGCACGACTTCAAGACGGTGGAGGGTGTGCCTTTCAAGCTGTTCGACTGGCTGCCTTCGTTTATCGCCGACTACTGGTGGCTCTATCTGCTCTTCCTGGTGCTGGTGGCAGCAGCATTGTTTGTATATTTCAAGTGGCTGCGCCATGGCAAGTTGCCACTCAAGCCCCAGCCCAAGCCTCTCTCGCCCTTCGATGAAGCTATGCAGGGCTTCGACAAGCTCAAGGAGCGCCAGCTGTGGCAATCGGGACAAGAGAAAGCCTATTACACCGAGCTTACCGACATTCTGCGCCGCTACATCAGCCGCAGATTTGGCGTGAACGCTGCCGAGATGACTTCGGCTGAGATTATGAGCGCACTTCGCAAGGAAGAAGATAGCCGTCAGGTCAACGACAAGCTCAGCGAAATACTCTCGCTTGCCGACTTTGTGAAATTTGCAAAGGTGCGCCCGCTCTCCGACGAGAACGAGACAGCATTCCAGCGTGCCGTGCAATATGTGGAGGGAACAAAGCCTGCTCCCGAGCCTGAAGAGAAGCTCGAAGATGCCCAAAACGCTGCCGAAGGCGACAAGAAGGCTGCAAATGGCGCGAAGAACGCACCCAAAAGCAATAATCAAGCAACCGACAAAAAGGAGGAGGACAAGATATGATACAGTTTGCCAATCCCTACTACTTGTGGCTGTTTTTGCTCTACATCCCATTGATTATATGGTATGTGATGAAGCAACGCAGTGCCGACCCTACCATGTCGGTATCCACCACCTCACCTTTTGCCTCGATGCGCAACTCATGGAAGTGCTACTTGCGCCACTTTATCTTTGTGGTTCGACTTGCCGCCATTGGTTGCCTCATCATAATCCTCTGCCGCCCGCAGACCCACGACAGCTGGAGCACTTCGGAAACCGAAGGAACCGACATAGTGATTTCGCTCGACGTTTCCACCAGTATGCTTGCGCAAGACTTCAAGCCCAACCGCTTTGAGGCTGCAAAAGATGTGGCGGCAAAGTTTGTGTCGGGACGCGAAACCGATAACATCGGCTTGGTGATTTTTGCCGGCGAGAGTTTCACCCAAGTGCCGCTCACTACCGACAAAGCTGTGCTGATGAACTACATCCAGGATATGAAAATCGGTGTGCTTGAGGACGGTACGGCTATCGGCGACGGAATTGCCACTGCCATCAACCGCATCAAGAACGGCAAAGCCAAGTCGAAAAGCATCATTCTACTCACCGATGGCTCCAACAACACCGGCGTGGTGGCACCGCTCACCGCTGCCGACATTGCAAAGCGACTGGGCATAAAAATCTACACCATCGGCGTGGGCAAGAATGGCAACGCGCTCTACCCGGTGGGAACCAATTTCTACGGGAAGATGGAATATCAGTCGCTGCCGGTAGTTATCGACGAGCCTACTCTTCGCTCCATTGCCTCGGCTACGGGCGGAAAATACTTCCGCGCAACAAGCAAGAATGTGCTCCGACAGGTGTTTGACGAAATCGACAAACTCGAGAAAACCCGCATGGACGTGCGCAACTTCAGCCACACCGAAGACAACTATATGCCATGGGCATACTTGCTGCTGGCTCTTGTAATGGTGGAAATCGTTGCCCGATACACTGTGCTGCGCAACATTCCATAACGTGTCAACTCACTATTTTTCAGAAACTTATTTAGAATCAGAATATGTTCAGTTTTGCAAATCCCGAATATCTCTATCTGCTGCTGTTGATTCCGGCAGTGCTCTTGTTGCACTTCCTTTCGCGGAAGGCACGCAAGCGCAGCCTGCAACGCTACGGACAGATTGCAATCCTTGAAAAACAGATGCCCGACGTGTCGAAGTATAAGCCGGGTATCAAGCTGGTGCTGATGCTCGTGGCAATTGCCATGATTGTGATTGTGCTTGCCCGACCGCGTGCCGGCGCCAAGGAACAGACTGTGAAGGTGCACGGCATTGAAGTGATGGTGGCACTCGACGTGTCGAACTCAATGAAAGCATCGGCTA
>JBJFEF010000242.1:0-1655 GCA_051890435.1 Muribaculaceae bacterium | reverse complement strand
GTGTATTGGTTTACATAAATGGATGCCCGGCGGGGCTTTGACAAACTCACCTGATATGTGCGCAACTTGTTGGATGAGACAGTTACTCCGGTTATTCTCACAGAGTCGGGCAACGTGTCCTCCACCTTCTCCATAAGCTCTTGCATAGGCATTGCCTCTTCTTTCACATCTTGAACAAAATACACTTCTGGTCTTACCGCCTCAGTCAGTTCCTTTTCGAACACAAGCATTGCCCCTGAGAAACATACAAGCGTAATCACAATGCCAGTGGGCACGGAGAGCCAAAGATGTATCTTCCTTAATATCTTTTTCATATTATACTTTATATATGTTTATTGCTTCATTTTTCCCACAGCCGTCACTGTGGTTGTCTCAACGTCAAGTCCCTTGGTGGCGGTTGCCGTGGCAGGGTCGATGCGGTAGATGGCGGGATAAGCGTCGGAGGTCATCACGGGGATATAAACATATCCGTCGGCCACGTATGGCATCTTGCCAAAGTCGGTGATGGTGTCGGCCGATGGCAGTCCGCTCACGAAGGTCAGTTTGCCTGTCGTTCCGTCGAAGATGGCCAGTTCCGTAGCCACATATCCACTCTCTGAGAACGGACGGTCGAACATTCTCATAAGGAAATAATTGCCTCCGGCATGCCAGCAGCGCAGGAATGACTTGCCGCCGCTCTGTGCCTCAAGACTATAATAATAGGTAGGGTCGAAATCGGTTTCACCTGCCTTGATACGCACCACTCCTGCGTCGAGTGTAGTCTTTTGTCTATCGTCGGTGGATGTCTTGGCGTAACTGGGTGAGAATACATAGATGTCGCCATTGTCGGCTGCCCATATCGACTGGTAGTATTGCGAGCGATAACGTCCGCAGGCATAACTGATTTTGTCGGTGCGAATCAGTTTGCGTCCCTCAAGTTTCTCGTTGTCGAATATTGCCACCCAACACTCGTCGGGATATTGCGTGCCAGTGAGCTCACCCTTCACGTATGCTCCACTGCCAGTGCCGCCGCTCTCCTGCTTCACGAGATCCTCAAATCCCGGGCGTATATACTTCCCTCCGTCTATGGCATAGCCGTAAGGGCTTACTCCCATACCGATGGCGGCACTATAGAGTTTTCCTCCGCTTTCGAGGAATCCCGACAGTGTGGCATACTCGCCATTGCCGCAGTAGTTCTCCGACATATAGAGGTCTTTCTGCTTGGAGTCGCTCTGTGTGGCGGTCTCCTGTTGCACATCGAGCCATGTGAGCAGGAACATCTTTGGCAGATTGCCATTGGCATCGGCATATTCCGCCAGTCCGTCGCCTGTGGATGCGGATATGATATAGTCGCCATACTTACCGAATGATGTGAAACGGCTCACCTTATATTCCGCCGAGCGGGCTGTCATCTCCCCTTTGTCGTTGAGCACGTATGAACGTGTGGTGCCGGCATTGCCCTGGTTGTAGGTTAGGGCATAGAGATACTTGTCGCCATAGAACACCCATTCCGTGGCACCGTCGTTGACGAGACCGTTGTTTACGGGCGACACACTGCCGTCGTTGAGGCTTTGCGATGTGAGCAGTACATTGGCAGTCTTGTCGCCATCAGTCACTGAGGTGGCAAGCACAAAAGCCTCCACACCTGTCTCAGCGTTATCTGGCGACGAAGGCTG
>JBJFEF010000241.1:0-5925 GCA_051890435.1 Muribaculaceae bacterium | reverse complement strand
CTTAACTGCAAAAAAGAGCATCTCAATAGAGTAATTATTGCATGACTCTCAGCGTATTTCAAGGCTGAGAGTAGGTGAATTTCATTTCAAGTAGGTTATAAGAAGCCTTGTCCATGAAGAACTTGAGCTTGCTACGTCCTTTAGGCAAAGAGATGGCGGTGGAGGTGGTGTAGGCAAATTTGGTGAGGCTACCCGAGGTTGCAAGTTCGATTTGCCCGGTCACGTCAACGTCGTCGATTTCAAGGTGGAAAAGTCCTCCACCTTTAGTACCTACGCTGAAATCCACATTATAGGTACCAGCATCTTCTACGTCGAGTGTATATACGAGCCATTCGCCTGAGGCTGTGTAGCCTATATACTTGCGGTTGACGATATCTACATCGGCAGAGTTGTTGTCGCCTTTTCCCGAACGGTAGGATCCGCCACCGCTATTGCCGCCGGTGGTGTCAAACCATGCCCGGTTTTTACCACCCAAGTCGAAGTCGATAAACGGCAACACGAGTGATTCTTCCTTAGAGAGGATATGCGGTCCCTGGAAAGGATGTGTGTAGGAAACATACACAAGGAGGTCTTTGACAATGCTACCGCGACGGTAGTGGATATAGGTGCTACCTTGCTTGTCGAGAGAGCTTACGGTGCCGGCGAGAGTGACGCGGACGAGCGATTCATCGTCGCTCCACCACTCGCAGTCGTCGATAGCCACATCGTTGGCATCGGCAGGAACGAGAGTCACCGAGAGCGAGGTGGTGCTCATAGGGTCGATGTCGAGGACAGTTTCGCTGAGTTCAATATCGCGAAGAGAGATTCTTTCGCGCACAGTCACATTCACCGAAGAGGAGATGCTGCCTATTGTGGCACGCACAGTGGTGCTACCTGGCGCCACGCCCCTTACAGTGCCCGAAGCATCAACTACAGCCACGGTTTCGTCGTCGCTTGTCCATTGAGCCTTGTTGCCCTCGGGGCTTACGGTGAGTTTTTCTTCGGCGCCCACAAAGAGCGACACCGAAGATTTGTTAACATAAATCTCATTGGTCACCGGAGTGCGTTCATACTCGTCGCACGAAGAAAAGCATGCCGTGCCAAGCACGATGCAAAGAGCCGATGCCCATATTTTAGAATTGATATTGCAGTATTTCATAGATGAAAATGGTTTATTTGGAGTGATTGGATGTCATTGGTTGTCGGTTGTGACTTGCATTCTCAGCTCCTCTTTCACAGCCCACCATTTGCCTTCGCTGTTCTTGTAGCGATAGTGCAGGAGGAAATTGTGGTAGGTAGAGTAGCTTGTGGTTTCGAGCGTGTAAGTGTTGGGATAATCGGGGTCGAAATCATCATCGCCGGGCATAACCTGCTCGATGAGAAGGTCGCGGTAGGAACTGAGCTTCAGAGATCCGTTGTCGGCAATCTCTATCAGCATTGCGTAGCGGTCGAGATTGACGCTGCTTGAGCCAAATTCCTCGTTGGCAGCCATAGTGCGCACCACGTTGCCGCTGATGGGATACATCACCTTAGAGCCTGGCATGCGCAGCCACGCATCGTCGCCCTGCTCGGCACGTAGCCCCATCATTGTGTAAGAGCTTGAGCCGTCGCTACGCGCCCAGTTATTATAGGTCCTGACGCGGTAGAGGAGGTAGTTGTTGGCAGGGTCGGCTTCGAATGCATCGAAAGAGTCGATGCGGAAAGCGAGAAAGTAGATGCTGTCGGGTGATAGTCCGGCGGGATTGATTTTCACGGGAATAACGCCCTTGTTTTCTCCGGCTTTTATCACGCAGTCGAGCGACTCGATTGAGTAGTTTCTCTTGGGAAGTGCACGGGCATAATTATCCACGTTGACGTCGTAGGTCTGCATATTGTAGTCGGAGAGGATTTGGGGGTCTTCTACAATCTTGATGTGGACGTCGCGGTCGATTGGAGTGGAGCCACCCATCGACAGAGCGATGAATCCGGTGGCTTCGGTGTCGTTGAGGCTGAACGTTTTCTCATTGATGTGGTCGGAATTCGACACGAAGGAGAAAACGTGCTTGTATTGCTCTTGCTCGATTACGTCATAGTCGTTGCAAGCCACGAGAGCCGGCAAGAGAGCCGAGCAAGCAATGAGATATTTTATTTTTTTGTTGTTCATAATCGTCATAAAAAATATTGTAGTGTGGATGTGCAGTTTCTGAAAAGTGTCAATGTGAAATTGTGCTGATAATGCGAGGGGTGGATGTTACCAGCCCGGATTCTGGTCGAGAAGCGGCACTTTGATTACTTCTTCTTGCGGAATGGGGAGGAACATCAGCTTGCGATTGACGATGCGTTTACCCACGCGCGAGGTGTTGAGAGTGACACGGCGGTAGTAGGAATCCTTGTTGCCGTCGGTGTTCATGCCCATGAAAGGCTCGGTTTCGCTCTCTTCGTAGATGCCCCATCGGCGCACGTCGAAGTAACGGTTGTTCTCGCAAAGAAATTCCACCATACGCTCTTGCTCGATGAGCTTCTGCACCTTGTCGGGGTCGGAGATTTCGGCGGGTGAAGGTGCAGGGAGACCAGCGCGGTGACGCACCTGACCGATTGCATCGCGTATTGCTTCGGGGTCGCGGAAGATTGTGGCAAACTCATTACCCACAGTCATTTGGTAGCTTTGTGTGAGGTGATTGAGTGCTTCGGCATACATCAAGAGGATGTCGGCATAGCGAATCATGGCGTAGGGCTTCTCCATGCGAGCACAGTTGGTACCCGCCCAGGCATCAGAGGGGTGAACCCACTTTTTGAGCACATATCCCGTAATGGGGAAGTCGATATTTGATTGCTGCTTGCCATTGGCCGAGTCGAAATAGTAGGTGATTGTGAGGTCGTGGTCGTCGGTAGAAGTAGCCGACGTCATGGGCCAATAACACTCGCTGAAGCCGATGCTGGCATAGAAGCGCATTTCGCGGTTCACATACATATTGCTGACTCCGGCATTGAGACGGTAACCCGAGAAATTCTGCACGGTGCTTGTAAAGCCGTCTTCAGAGTAAGGCACTTGCTGCGAGCTGTTGTTGATGTTGCGTCCGTCGCTCATGCGATAAGCGTCGATTACCTTCTGGGTGACACACCAGTTGTTCCAGCCATTTTTGCGCAATGGGAAAGCGTTGCGGGTGGCTTCGCGGAGGTCGGCACTGTAGCGTGCCCACACAAACTCGGGGTTGCTCGAAATAACAGATTCTCCGTTAAACATATCGGCGTAGGAGTGATAGGGGTCGATGCCCTTTGCTCCATTTGGCCACGATGTATAGTAGCTATCGTCGTAGTCAACGCCGAGCGGCAGTTGCGGAGTGGCGTTTGAGCTCTCTACGGTGTGCAGGCGATAGAGCTGTACGCCGTTTTCGGTCATTTTCATCACGCGGAGACAAGCTGCAGCAGCCTCAGCCCAGCGGCTTTCGTCGTAGGTTTGCGAAACGTAGTGCACGCCGTCGGCACTGCGGGTCCAGCTTCCGAAATATTTGTGGGCGGCATCGCCTCCGTTGTAGGCGGGGCTTGCCTGATAGGTGCGCAGACGTGCAATAAGTCCGTAGCAAGCGCCCTTAGTGGGGCGTCCGAAGTTCATCACAGCCTGTCGCACGGGGAGCCACTGAGCGGCAGTTTCAAAGTCGTGGCAGATGTAATCAACCATCTCGTCATAGGTTGCGCGAGAGCGGTTGTAGTAGTCTTTGTCGCCGTTGGTTTCGAGCACGTCGTCGCCAAGAATAATCACCGGACCGAAGTTGAGGAGCAGGCGATAGTAGGCATAGGCGCGGAAGAAATACACATAACCGAGCACGTTGGCGCGGTCGCTTGGAGTGAGGTCTTTTGCCTCATCTATTCGGCTGAGAATAGTGTTGCAGCGACGCACAGCCTGATAGTCGAGGCGATATTCCTCACCGAAGCTGCGCATATTGGTGGGCGAGATTTCGCCAAGGAGCAGAGCCACGCCATCGTAGCCGTGTCGGGTTTCCACCAGGGTGAAAGCCTCGTCGGTGGCATAGATGCTCGGAGTGCGAGGGTTGGTGAACAGGCGGCCTTCGTCGGGGAACATTCGCGAGATGTCCCACATATAGGCTTCGAGGTTACGCTTGCTGGTGAAGATGGAGTCGCTGTTGATTTCGTCGGAGAAATAGTCGTCGGCGACATCGAGGAAGTTGCAGGAGGCAAAAGCCGATGCGAGCAACAAAGAGAGAGTGACGTATATGCTTGATATTTTCATGACTTCTATGTAAAAAAACTATATATTAGAGATGAATGTAGAGCTGCAGGGTGTAGGTTGTGGGTATGGGATATACACGACCGTTTTTGTGAGCCTGTTCGGGGTCGAAAATCTTCACCTTGTCCCAGGTAACGAGGTTTTCGCCCACAAATTGCAAGTCGAGTGCGTTGATGCCTATCTTGCTGAGCCAGCGGGAGCGGAATTTGTAGCCCACGGTGACTTCCTGCAAGCGGAGGTATCGGGCATCGCCCATCCAGAAGCTCGACGTCTGCGAGTTGTTCTCGTTTTTGCCATATTGCATACGGGGGAACTTGGCATTCGGGTTTTCGGCGAGCGAGAGGTCGATGCCGTTGGCTGCGGCATATTCGCGGGTAAACCAGCGGTTGGCAGGGTCGGTCACCATGGTGAGGACGTTTCCATTCTGTCCGTCATAGAATGGGATGTAGCCCATGCCGTTGCTGAAGTAGTTGGTGCGTCCGCGACCTTTGAACATCACGCCAAGAGTGAGGTCTTTATAGCGGAACTCGCCTCCAAAGCCGTACATAAGCAGGGGATAGTTGGAATAGGCAAGGATGACCTTGTCGTTGCTGTCGATGTGTCCGTCGCCATTCACGTCCTTATACTTGATGTCGCCGGGCATCACGTCGCCGAACGTCTGCACGGGGCTTGTGTCGATGTCGTCCTGGTCTTTGAACAGTCCGAGGGCGATATAACCGCGCTGGCAATCGTAGGGATATCCCGAAGCTTCCTGATAGGGATAGGCAGGAGCATTCTCCGACCAGTTTTTCACATCATTGCGCGAGTAGGTGAAGTTGCCACGCAAGGTGAAGTCCATATCCTTGTTGATTTGATGAGTGTAGCTGATATTTCCGTCGGCACCGAAGCTCACCATTTTGCCGATGTTGGTGTAGGGATTAGTGACAAGTCCCACATAGTAGGGAATATCCTGGCGAACCATGAAGATGCCGTCGCGAGTGTCGTGGAAGAAATCGACGGTAAGCTCAACCGACTTATTGAATAGCTTGGCTTCAACTCCTACGTCGAGTTTCTTGGCACGTTCCCACTGGAGATTGTTGGCACCAATGTAGGATTCTTCGAGCGTTTCCACCTTTGATGAGCCGAAAGGTGTGTTGTCCTTGCGGGTCACGATTGTCTGGTAGGGGAAGCGCTTGTCGGAGATTCGGTCGTTGCCAACGGTACCGTATGAAGCACGCAGCTTCAGGAAGTCGAGGAAGGGCAGCGCTTTATTCACAAAAGCATAGTTGGTGGGAATCCATCCCACAGCGATTGATGGGAAGAAACCGAAGCGGCGGCCCTTCTGGAAATTCTCTGAGCCGGTATAACCGAAGTTGAAGTCGAGCATATAGGTATCTTGGAAGCCGTAGGTGAGGCGGCTTGAGATACCTTGATAGCGATAGGGCACGGCATTGATGTTGCTGTTGGCGCGGTCGCTCCATTTTTCGTCGCTCATGTAGTAATATACGAGCCCGGCAACGCGATGGTCAGAGCCGAAGAGACGGTCGTAGTTGAGTGTGCTCTCAAAGTGGTATTTGCGATAGCTTATGTCACTCTTGTGGAACGATGCAGCCTGCTCATTCACACGCACTATGGTGATGAGGTCGCCGGTATTTGAGCGACCTACAGCCTCATAGAGGGCAGGCTGAATGAGACGCGCTTCGTTATACTCCGATGAGATGTCGAAAGCACCTTGAGCACGA
>JBJFEF010000240.1:0-1665 GCA_051890435.1 Muribaculaceae bacterium | reverse complement strand
ATTTTTTTATTTGCTGAAATATTTCGTAAATTTGTGGGAAATTAGAGTTAAGGCACAAATTTATGGATAAAAACAACATCTACTTGGCGTCGAAGCCTCGATATGAGATTCTCGACGGACTCAGAGGCGTCGCTGCCGTGCTGGTGGTGGCATATCACTTGTTTGAAACTTATTTTCACTGCGGAGCCGACCAACCTATCAATCATGGCTACCTTGCGGTGGATTTCTTCTTTGCGCTCTCGGGCTTCGTAATAGGCTATGCCTACGACGATCGTTGGGACCGAATGACAACGTGGAATTTCTTCAAGCGACGCCTTGTGCGACTGCACCCCATGGTGATTTTTGGAACGCTGGTGGGTGCGCTGTTCTACTACTTCGGTGCCAGTGCCGACTTCCCGTTGATAGGTGCAACGGCGCCGTGGGTGGTGATAGTGTGCATGCTGTGGGGATTCACCATGATTCCGATGGGAACCGGTATGGATATCCGTGGCTGGGGAGAGACCAATTCGCTGAATGGTCCGGCGTGGTCGCTGCAATGGGAATATCTCGCCAATGTGCTCTACGCGCTGGTATTTCGCCGCATGGGGAAAGCGCTGCTTGCAATATTTGTGGCGGCATTTGCGGCGCTCACTGCACTGTTGTGCCTCAATATCGACGTGCTTGGCGTGCTCGCCGAGCGCAGCTATGCAAGCTACACCGTGGTGGGAGGCTGGAGCCTTACGCCCGACCAGCTGCTGGTGGGTGCCACCCGACTGCTTTACCCATTCTTTGCCGGACTGCTATTGTCGCGCTTAGGGTGGCTCGTGAAGCTGAAAGGAGGCTTCTGGTGGTGCTCGTTGCTGCTCGTGGTGGTGCTGGGAATGCCTTGGATGGGCTTGAGCGCCGAGGGCGACGGCCGTTGGACTAACGGACTCTATGAAATGCTCGTCATTCTCATCGCCTTCCCGTTGATAGTGAGCATGGGAGCCGGCAGCAGCGTGAAGGGTGGCAAATCGGCATCCATTGTGAAATTCCTTGGAGATATATCCTATCCGCTTTATATCACGCACTATCCGCTTATATATATGCAAATGGCATGGGTAAGCAATCATGCCGACGCTCCGTTGGGACAACACATTTTTGTGGCAATAGCAGTGTTTGTGATGGCAATCATGTTGGCTTACGCAGCCTATCGCCTCTACGACCTGCCTGTACGCGAATGGCTTAAATCCAAGCTCTTCAAGCAAGCATCTGCCAAGTAGGGTAATCAACACGTTCAGGGACGCTGAGAAATTGCGTCCCTGAATTGTGCTGAGCTATATCTTGTGACGCTGAGATATTTGCGTCCCGGTAGCGTCCGAGATGGAATAAAAAAAGTGAGCTAACTTTCTGATGCTCAGATAGTTAGCTCACTTGTGGCGGAAAGGACGAGATTCGAACTCGTGGTAGGATTACTCCTACGGCAGTTTAGCAAACTGCTGGTTTCAGCCACTCACCCACCTTTCCGTTAGGTATGCGCTGATTTTCTCATTGCGAGTGCAAAGTTAGACATTTTTTTGGAAGTGTGCAAGTTTTTGGTGATAATATTTTGCGGCAAATGTGTTTTTTTGTAATTTTACGCTAATGAAACGTGTGTTTCAGAAAAAAATGGAGGATTAGGAATTATGATATTTGATAAATTAAATT
>JBJFEF010000239.1:0-5969 GCA_051890435.1 Muribaculaceae bacterium | reverse complement strand
TGGGGCATAATCCTGATTTTCCATGAATGAGTGGCTTGAATGTTGCTCGCTATATATGTTGCCGTCGGTTTCTTGGGGTAACTTAATGTAGTTCTCAAAGATTGGGTTTTATCCTTTTTGTGGTTAAGCGTAGGTTGCACTTCAGGGTGTGTTTTTTGGAGTAAGGTTGCGGTTTTGGATACTCTCTTGAGCTATATATTTATAGGGCAATATGAGGGTGGTGCATGAAAGGTCGTTAGGAATAAGGCTTTAGATTAATCAGGGCAATGTGCCCGAAGAATGGTGTAGAATGTATGCGAGAATGGGAACATGTGCATCGTTGTAGGATCTAAGGCTTGGGCGCGCATTGCTTTGATGACGCCTAATATTCATAGGCAATGCGCGTGATTACAATTCATAGCACGGGCAAGGGTGGCTTGTGCAACCGATATACAAAGCAAAAAATAAGAGGCTACTTTTTTTGGCGGATTTTTTTGCAAATAAAGATTTTAAGAATTAATTTTGTGAGTTATTTAATCGCAAGCGGTTAATTGAATCACAACAGACTGTCTAATCATCAAAACCAAACATTGCGCCGATGAAGATAATTGCAGAAAGTAGTTCTACACGCACCGAATGGGCATTGGTAGAAGGTTCTACAATAGTGGAGCATGCTTTTACTGAGGGCTTGAATCCTTTTTTCCAGTCGAGAAGAGAAATCAGTCATAGTATTCGCTTGGAGCTGCCGGAGGCATTTTTTAAGCGTAGATGGGAGCATGTGTATTTTTATGGGGCAGGCTGCACGAGTGCAGAGAAGAAGAAAATAGTGAGTGCGTCGCTTGTGGCACAATTCAAGACACCTGTAACGGTGGAGAGTGACTTGCTTGGTGCGGCACGAGGGTTGCTGATTAATGAGTCGGGGCTTGCGTGCATTATAGGCACGGGAAGTAACTCGTGTTTTTACAATGGCAATGACATAGAGAAGAATGTTCGCTCGCTGGGATTTATTCTTGGAGATGAGGGCAGTGGAGCGTCGCTTGGCAAGCTGTTTGTGAGTGATTGCATGAAGGAGATTGCGCCGCAGGAGCTTCGAGAGGAGTTTTATGAGAAGTATCATGTGACGATAGATGACATCATGGATGTGGTATATACGAATGCGTCGCCAAACCGTTCGCTGAGTACGTATTCGTTTTTCTTGTCGGAGCATCTGGATAATGAGTATGTACATAATCTTGTGTATAATGAGATAATGCGTTTCTTTGTGCGCAACATCAGCCAGTATGACTACAAGAATTATCCTATCAGTTTTGTGGGAGCAACGGCGTGCATCTATCAGGATATATTGAAGGCTGTGGCAGCGGAGTTTGGCGCAGAGATAAAGAAGATAGTGCGCTGCTCGATGCCAGGCTTGGTGGAGTATCACAGCGGGCAGTAGGAGAGATGGTGTAGCCTGCTGCATAGAATAAAACAACGAGGATTTTTTGGTGAAGCTTTGATGGCTTGCAGTGTGCCGTGGTGGTGTGCTGTGAGGGTGATTGTGTGCATTGATAATGAAAACACACGGGGTGAGAAGGCTATGGGTGTGTAGGTACTGAAGGAGCAAAGATTGAGGATGAAATGGCATAATTACGGAAATTTTTCCTTAAATATTGCAGCTATGTGATAAATAATGATTAACTTTGCAGCGCATAAGGCTCGGAGAGAGCAGTGTGCGCAGAAAAGATGATTGAAATTTATTAATTGGAAATAAAGAAATTACACGATTTTTTATGAAAGCATTTGTTTTTCCCGGACAAGGCGCGCAATTCGTAGGAATGGGTAAGGACCTCTACGAGAACAATGCCTTGGCAAAAGAGATGTTTGAGAAAGCTAACGAGGTGCTTGGATTCCGCATCACCGACATTATGTTTGCAGGCACTGAAGAGGAATTGAAGCAGACTAAGGTTACACAGCCGGCGATTTTCCTTCACTCTGTGATACTTGCCAAGACCCTTGGCGAGGAGTTTAAGCCCGACATGGTAGCAGGCCACTCTCTTGGAGAGTTTTCGGCACTCGTAGCAGCCGGAGCGCTCTCATTTGAGGAGGGCTTGAAGCTTGTAGCCACTCGAGCAATGGCAATGCAGAAGGCCTGTGAGGTGACACCCTCGACTATGGCAGCAGTGCTTGCATTGCCGAATGAGAAGGTAGAGGAGATTTGCGCATCGATAGATGATATTGTGGCACCTGCCAACTATAACTGCCCGGGTCAGGTGGTGATTTCGGGAACGGTTACCGGAATAGATGCTGCATGTCCCAAGATGCTTGAGGCAGGAGCCAAGCGTGCGTTGAAGCTGAAAGTGGGCGGAGCATTCCACTCACCGCTGATGCAGCCTGCAAAGGAAGAGCTTGAGGCAGCTATCAATGCTACAGAATTTAAGACTCCGATTTGCCCGGTATATCAGGACGTAGATGCCAAGCCGCACACTTGCCCAGCCGAGATTAAGGAGAACCTTATTGCACAGCTCACAGCACCGGTGAAGTGGACTCAGATTGTTCAAAACATGGAAGCAGACGGCCTCACAGAGGTGGTAGAGCTTGGTCCCGGCACAGTGCTTCAAGGCTTGGTGAAGAAGATTGCACCTGCAGTGGCAACTTCGGGCAAGCAATAATAGAATAGAGAAACAACGACACTCATTCACCAAAAAATATATACCTTAATCTACAATCTACAATAGTAGCGGGGTGTGCTCACGCAAAAGTGGGCACACCCCTTTTGGTTTCTACAATAGCTGCGAGAGAGGCATTGGCAGGCAGCGATGCGGGGCTTAACGGGAGGAGGTGGGTGGATGTTAAGGGAATGTGATGGGATTGAGGGTTGCGTGGTGGGGATGTTACGGGAATGTGAAGAGATTGTAATGATAGTGTAATTTTTTGGGGGGAACTTTGCAGCGGAAAACAAAAACGGTATATATTGATGAGAAGAACATTGGTTAAAAGGGTGGGCTTATGCTTCACCGACATTATTCAAGAATTGAGAGAAGGGGTCATGCTTGAATTTGATAAACTGAAAGGTTTTGTTCAAGGAATTGCATTGAGGAGGGGTGTTGCTATGATTGTTGTTGCGGGCACTATGATGATGGCGCAGGGTGCCGTAATAAGGGGAAAAGTGACCGATGATGCCGGAGAACCACTGATAGGGGCTACGGTGAGGATTGAGAATGGCACAACCACTACTATCACCGACATTGATGGCAACTATGAGTTGCCGGGGCTTCGCAATGGGCGATGCACGGTGGTGGCTGAATATGTGTTTTACCAGACGGGGAAGCAGGAGGTGAATCTTGACCGAATGGCGACGGTGGATTTTGCGCTGAGGCCCGAAAGCCAACAGCTTGGAGAGGTGGTGGTGAGCCGTGAGGTTAAACGCAACACCGAAGGCTCGATTGTGGGGCTGCAGCGAAACAGCCTGCTGGTGTTGTCGGGGGTGTCGGCGCAACAGATTAGCCGGACACAAGACAGTAATGCGTCGGAGGTGATAAAGCGCATACCGGGAATCAGCATAATTGATGATAAATTTGTGATGGTGCGCGGACTCTCGCAGCGCTACAACAATGTGTGGGTTAACCGCAGTGCCGTGCCGAGTAGTGAGGCTGATTCGAGGGCTTTCTCATTTGATATAATTCCCTCGTCGCAACTCGACAACATGATAATCGTGAAATCACCGGCACCTGAATATCCGGCCGACTTCACAGGAGGATTTGTGCTGATTAACACGAAGGACGTTCCCGACCGCAACAGCGGAAAAATCTCACTTAGCGCGAATGTGAACGATGCGACGCATTTCACATCGTTCTATCATGGGAAAGGCAGCGGAACCGACTTTCTTGGCTTTGACAATGGGCTGCGCAGCCTGAAGGGCGGAATTAATGCGCCGCTGAAGCCGATAGCGGGCGAAGGAACAGTGGATTTGCTCGGCAATGGGCTTAACAACGACTGGCGCGTGCGTAAGACCACACCCATAGCCGACCTTGGACTTACTGCGGAGTTGAGCCGACGGTTTACGGCCGACGATGGGCGCTCACTGGCACTTCTTGCATCGGCAAATTATAGCAATAGCCGTAGAGCCTATAACGATATGGAAAATTCGCTCTTCGGAGCATACGACACGCGCAACGACCGCTCGGTGTATCTCCGACACAGCACCGACAACCAATATAACATCTATGCCAAGCTGGGGGCTATGCTTAATCTCACCTATATCTCGGCATCGGGCAACAACCGACTGGAACTGAAGAACATATTCAACCAGCTTGGGCGCGACCGCTACACCACTCGCGTGGGAGTGAACTCGCAAAGCGACAACTTTGAGAGTGCCGAATATTACTATCTTAGCCGTAGCACCTACAACGGTCAGCTCACCGGCCGCCATACTCTTGGTGCAGATGAGAGAAAGCTCGACTGGAGTGCAGGTTATGCTTATGCCAACAACTATATGCCCGACCGCCGCCGATACACGGTGAGCGACGTGTATGAGCCTGGAGTGATGTGCCTGGCGCGACTTAACGACATTGAGCGTGAGTTTACGCAGCTCGACGAGCACATAGCGTCGGGCAACGTGAACTACACCGACCGCTACGCCATAAACAATAGCAAGATAACACTGCGAGCCGGAGCTTACTCGGAATACCGCTCGCGCAGCTACTACACGCGCTCATTTATCTACAACCGCAATCCAGAGGGTTGCACTTTGCCCGACGATTTCCAGTATCTCAACATTCCTGATGAGCTGCTTGTAGATGGGAACTATGGAGCCGACAAGCTTTATATGCTTGAGACCGTTCGCTGGACCAACAATTATCGCGGCAAGAACTTGCTTGCAGCCGGATATGCTTCGGCAAATGTGGCATGGCGTGGGCTGAATGTGTATGCCGGAGTGCGCTTTGAGCATAACCGCATGGAGCTGATACGCAACTCGCGCGACAGTGAGCGTAGCGAATACAGCACATACTATCCTGGGAACGATTTCTTCCCATCGGTGAACGTGAGCTACGATCTCACGGCACAACACAAGCTTCGTGCCTCTTATGGCCGCTCAATCAACCGTGCCGAATTTCGCGAGGTAGCACCGTCGGTGTTCTACGACTTCGACCTTGCGAGCAATGTGCAGGGCAACTACGACCTGAAATCGGCGTATATCGACAATGTGGATTTGAGTTATGAATTTTATCCCGAGCCGGGAGAGCTTGTGTCGCTGTCGCTTTTCTACAAAAACTTCAAGAACCCGATAGAGTGGACATATACTGTGAATGGAGGAACCGACCTCACCTACTCCTACATCAATGCCCTTGGCGCTGACAATTATGGCGTAGAGCTCGACGTGAAAAAGTCGCTCGGCTTTATTGGAATGCCCAACTTCAGCGTGAATGCCAACTGTGCGCTGATTCACAGCAAGGTGCGCTTCGCACCCGGAGCCAAGGAGAAAGACCGCGCTATGCAGGGTCAATCGCCATATATAGTGAACGTGGGAGTGTTCTATCGCAGCAATCCATTGAGCTTGAATGCATCGGTGCTATATAACCGCATAGGCAAGCGCATAGTGGGAGTGGGGCGCAGCATGGGCTCAACGGAGAACACTGTGAACATCCCCGACTCCTATGAGATGCCGCGAAATTCGCTCGACGTGAATGTGAGCAAGGAGATAGGGCACTTTGAAGTGAAGCTCTCTGCCCGAAACATACTCAATGAGAATGTGCTCTACAAGCAATTCCTCGATACCGACCATGGAATGGTGGAGGAGGTGACCCGTCGCTACCGCCCGGGACGCAATTTCACGATAACGGCAGGATATAAATTCTGAAGATAATGGCAATAAATAGAAATAGAAACTTTTAGGTTGAATTTTTTTTTAATCAAACGAGAAAGATTATGATGACAGTAAAAAAGATTTTGGTTTATGCTTTTGCCGGAGCTTTATCGGCAGTGGCTGCATCGTGCAGCGACGATGACAACAA
>JBJFEF010000238.1:0-1688 GCA_051890435.1 Muribaculaceae bacterium | reverse complement strand
TGTTGAGATAGCTCGAATACACCACATGGCTGCCCAGATAGCACATTATCGCCAGCGCCACCCCGATTATCGCCGAGGTGCCCGTGGCAAGTCCGTCGAGCCCGTCGGTGAGGTTGGCACCGTTGCTCACTGCCGCCACCACAAAGATGGTGACGAGGATAAACACTATCCAGCCGCCTGTGGCAGCGTTCTCGCCCATCCATCGGGTGAGCGAAGTGTAGTCGAAGTTGTTGTTTTTCACAAAGGGGATGGTGGTCTGCGGAGCCTTCACCGGCTCGCTCTTGTGCAGCACCGTCACCTCGTGATTAGTGCGGTTTTCCACCTCCACATTCTCGTGCATCACAATGGCAGGGCTAAGATACATGGTGAGACCCACAATGAGTCCGAGGCCCACCTGACCCACAATCTTGAATTTGCCCTTCAGTCCATCCTTATCGTGGTGTGCCACCTTGATGTAGTCGTCGGCAAATCCCAGCGTGCCGAGCCACAGCGTGGCAACAATCATGAGAATCATGTAGATATTGTGAAGCACTCCCACCAAGAGGCACGGAATGAGAATGGCGATGATTATAATCACGCCACCCATCGTGGGCGTACCCTTTTTGCTCATCTGTCCCTCAAGACCCAGGTTGCGCACTATCTCACCCACCTGCATCAGTTGCAGGCGGTCGATAATCTTGCGGCCTATCACCGTGGCAATAAACAGCGACAGCATCAGCGCCACGCCCGAGCGGAAAGTGATGTAGTTCATCAGTCGTGCACCGGGAATGTCGAATTCACTCAAATAGTTAAAAAGATAATAAAGCATATCTCAAGCAAATTTTTTCATATAATTCTTCTCACTTCTCCTCGGCGAAGATTTCTTTCACCACCTCTGAGTCGTCGAAGTGATGCTTCACTCCGCACACCTCCTGGTAGTCCTCATGTCCCTTTCCGGCAATCAGCACCACATCGCCTTTCTCGGCAAACTGCGAAGCGGCGCGAATGGCTTCCTTGCGGTCGGTAATCTTGAGGGTGCGGCGGCGAGCCTCATCGTCGAGCCCCTCAGCCATGTCGCGAAGAATGTCCTCGGGATTCTCAAAGCGCGGATTGTCGCTGGTGAGAATGAGGCGGTCGGAGCGCAAAGCAGCCTCCTTAGCCATAATGGGGCGCTTGCCCTTGTCGCGGTTGCCACCGGCACCCACCACGGTGATGATTTTTCCGGTGGTGCCAATCACCTCGCGAATCGAGCCAAGCACATTCACCAGTGCATCGGGAGTGTGGGCATAATCCACAATGGCAGTGTAGCCTCGCGGCGAGAGGAACGTCTGGAAGCGCCCTGCCACCGGCACGAGCAGGCTCATCTTCACCAGCACATCTTCGGGCGGGAAGCCGAGCAGCAGCGCAGCGCCATACACCGAAGTGAGGTTGTAGGCATTGAATTTGCCGGTGAAAAGCACCTCCACCTCGCGGTCGTTGAGCGAGAGCAATGTGCCATTGAGGCGACTCTCGATTATGCGGCAGCGGAAATCCGCCATTGTGCGCAGCGAGTAGGTATATTTGGCTGCAGCAGTGTTTTGGAGCATCACGGCGCCGCACTTGTCGTCGGCATTCACCAAGGCGAAAGCATCGGCAGGAAGAGCGTCGAAGAACATCTTCTTGGCGCGTATGTAGTTATCCACCGTCTTGTGGAAGTCGAGATGGTCGCG
>JBJFEF010000237.1:0-6084 GCA_051890435.1 Muribaculaceae bacterium | reverse complement strand
GTGAAACCACTCGATGTGGTTTCACCCGCTTCTTATCCTTCTCTGTGGATTGTTTATTTCTTGAAATAGCGATTGAAGAGTCCCTCAAAGCCCTTGCCGTGACGTGCCTCATCCTTTGCCATCTCGTGTACGGTGTCGTGGATAGCGTCGAGGTTAAGCTGCTTTGCACGCTTTGCAATGCGGAACTTGTCGGCACATGCACCCGACTCTGCCATCATGCGCTTCTCAAGGTTGGTCTTGGTGTCCCATACCACGTCGCCAAGAAGCTCAGCAAACTTTGCAGCGTGCTCTGCCTCTTCCCATGCATAGCGCTTGAATGCCTCTGCTACCTCGGGATAACCCTCGCGGTCGGCTTGGCGCGACATTGCAAGATACATTCCCACCTCTGTGCACTCACCGTTGAAGTGTGCGTTAAGGTCCTTTATCATCTCCTCGTCGCATCCCTTTGCAACGCCTATTTCGTGCTCACATTCAAAAGCAATGCTGCCGTCTTCTACAACTTCCTTAAACTTGCTTGCAGGAACCTTGCACTGAGGGCAAAACTCAGGAGCTGCATCACCTTCATAAACATAGCCACATACTGTACAAATAAATTTCTTTGCCATATCTTTTTGTTATTAATTGATTGTTAAAAATTATATAGTTTAATTATACGTTCTCTTTCGTTTCAGCAACAGCCTCACCTTATCACATTCGGCCCCAGACACTCGGCACAAACGCCCGTGAAGTTCACATCTGTTTGTTCAACCAAGTGATCGGGCAATTTGTTCAGTTGCGCATAAATTTCGTCGGGTATCACCACATCATATATTCTGTTGCAGCGGCGGCACACAAAGTGCGCATGCTCGGCGGTGTTGCCATCGTAGCGCGTTGTCTTGTTATCGAGATTGAGGATTCTTATTGCCCCCTTCTCTCTGAACAACTCAAGTGTATTATAGATCGTTGTGCGCGACAATGTGGGCATCTTGGGCAGCAATTCTGTGTAGATAACATCTACCGATGGGTGCACTTTCGTTCCCATCAGATACTCCATTATCGCCATGCGCTGCATCGACGGCCTTATGCCGTGATTCTTCAAGTGCAGAGCTATGTCTGATATTTGCTTTTCTTCTTGCATTTAATTACAAATTTGTTATCGTTACAAATTTACTAACTTTTTCTTATATTTTCAATATAAAACCATTAAATTTAACATTTTTTCGTCAAAAATGCCTGTTAACGCACTTGTTTCACTCACATTCCGAGCGCACATAGTGGTGTGCTGCCTTGCAATCGTGCAGCGTCTTATCCACAATTATATGGCGGTTAGCCATCTGCGAAATGGTAGTCATCTCGTGCGACACGAGAATTATCGTGGTGTGGCGGGCATAATCAGAAATAATATCATAGAGATGCGCCTCAAACGTCTTGTCGATGTAGCTCAGCGGCTCATCGAGCACAAGCACCTCGGGATTGGCGATCAGCGCCCTTCCCAGCAGCGTGCGCTGCAACTGTCCGCCCGACAATGCCCCTATCGCACTGCGTCGGCGCTCTGCCATTCCCACCAGTTCGAGCATAGCATCGGCACGCTCGGTCTCCTCGCGGCTGAAGCGGCGCAGCAAGCTGCGGTCGCCCAGCAGTCCGCTCAGCACCACATCTTCCACAGTGATTGGGAATCGGCTGTCAATCACATTCTTCTGCGGCAAATAGCCTATCTTCAATTGCTTCACCACCTCGCCACGACTGCGAAACGTCACACTGCCGCGCGTAGGCTTCACAAGCTGCAAAATCACCTTCAGCAGCGTAGTCTTTCCGCCGCCGTTGGGTCCCGTCACAGCCACAAAGTCGCCTTCATCTACCGTGAGGTTCACGTCGTGCAATGCCATGCGGCTGTCATAAGCCACACTCACATCGCTCAGCTCAATTATTTTCTTCTGTAGCAAGTGCATCTGCAATATTCCTCAATTCTTCCTCCCACTCATAGTTCATGGGATTGATAGTCACCAGTCGGGCACCAATCTGCTCATTTATCGTCGCTATCTGGCGTGTGTCAAATTCCTTCTGGTAGAAAAACACCCTCGCACCACTCTCGCGCGCTGCATCAATCTCAGCCTTGAGATGTGCCACCGGCGCCTCCTTGCCATTATATTCCATGCTGATTTGCTGCAAGCCATAGTCGCGTGCAAAATAGCTCAGCGACGGATGCCACACCAAGAACGTGCGCGACACCGCCCCACGGAGCTTCGCTGCAAGCTCACCGTCGAGTGCTTCAAGATGCGCCTTTAGCGCGGCAAAATTGCGGTCGTAGTCGGCTGTATGCTTCGGATCGAGCTCCACAAGAGCATCGTGCATATTCTGCGCTATAATCACCGCATTGCGTGCCGACGTCCATGTGTGAGGGTCGATTTCGTGATTATGCCCGTGCTCCTCGCAGTCGTGGCCGCCCCTTATCACAGGTACCCCCTTCGAGTTGTCATATAGCTTCAAGTCGGGATTTTCCTGCTTTGCCTTCTCCACTATCGCCAATTCAAAACCTATGTTGCCTATGCAGAAGTAGGCCTCGCTCTTCTCCAAGTTCATCAGGTGGCGCATACTCGGCTCATAAGCCTCGGGGTTGCTTCCCTGTGCAAGCAGGCACACCACCTTGAAGTGCTTGCCCACAAGCTGCTCAAGCAGATAGCGTTGCGGCTGTATGCTCACAGCAATAATCCGCTCATTCGTGCCACGGCCTCCACACGATGCCATAGCAAGCAGCATAGTCACCGCCAGCGCAGCCAAGGCTATGCCCGTCACAAATATGTTTTTAATCTTTATCATTATCGTCACGAAATGTAATCCTTATATCATGCTTTCGGTTCCTCATCGGCACCTGCCGGCACTTCAGCCACAGGAGCCTCTGCAGGCTTCTCCTCCTCAACTGCGCCTTCAGCCACAGGAGCCTCCGCAGGCTTCTCCTCCTCAACCGCGCCCTCAGCCACAGGAGCCTCCGCAGGCTTCTCCTCCTCAGCCGCAGGTGCATCGGTCTCCGATGCCGGCTTGTGCGAGTGCAACTTCACCTTCACCTCATCAAAGCCCACGCCATACACGCCATTCACATTGGCTTGCGTCACAAAGGCGTTCTTGTCGATCGACTTCACTATGCGGAATATAGTCACCGACTCTATCTTGCGGCACATCACTATCAGCATCTTCACATCGCGCTTAGTGTACCATCCCGTGCCATGCAGCATGGTGCAGCCACGGTGTGCCTCATTGTTGATGCTGTTGGCTATCTCCTCCCACTTCTCCGATATTATGGTGAATTGCACCGCCTGGCGGTTGGTGTTGATAACATAGTCGCACACAAATGCCACCACAAGCAATATCACAAAGCCATACACTATCTTGTCGATGCTGTGGAAGAGCAAGTAGCTGCTCGATATGATAAACACATCGGTGTAGAGTATCATGCGGCCTATCGTCACATTCGTCTTCTTCGACACCATCGCCGCCACTATATCGGTGCCACCTGTGCTACCGTTGTGTATGAATGCAAGTCCCACTCCCATTCCACACATTATCGAGCCCAATATGATGTTCATGAATGGCTGGTTGTTGACAAACGGCTCGGGAAACAGCGGCTGCATGATTCCGAAGAATAGACTTATCACCGTGAAGCCAAACACCGTGCGTATCACAAACGTGCGCCCCACCACACGGAATGCCATTATCAGCAGCAGCACATTCAGCGTGTAGTTGGTGATTGCCACCGGTATGCCAAACTTGAAGTACACCAGCGATGCCACACCGGCAAGTCCGCCGCTCACCACCTTTTCTGGCAGAATAAATGCCGTGAAGCCAAATGCATAGAGCGCCAAGCCCACGACAATCATGAAATAATCCTTCAGCTGGTGAAGCACTTCCTTCCTATCTGTTATCAGAGCCATAATACTGTTAAAATAAGTCCTTTCAAAGATTAAAATTTTCCTTTATTTCGCATTCTGCGGAAGCTCCCTCCCGAAAAGCGACGCTAAGGTAGAAATTTTTTGCGAGATTTCAGCATCTTTTTGCAACTTTATGCTAATTTTTGCACACCTTGCCATTCATTCCGCCGCCTCTCGATTGAGCAGCGGCATTATTTCTTCAGCTATTGCCTTCGCACCCACAAGCACGCTCACATTGCGGTCGGTCCTGAAGTGCACCACCTGCGCCCCTGCTTCCTCGGCTATCAGCAAGCCGGCACACACGTCCCACTCATGCAAGTTAAGCTCCCAGTAAGCATCAAGGAATCCTGCCGCCACATAGCATATATCAATCGCAGCCGAGCCCAGTCGGCGCAATCCGCGCACTCGCGGCAGCACTCGCGCCACATTGTCCATGTTGTTGTCGCTGTTGGTGTCCTTATCCACAGGAAAGCCTGTCGATACCACCGCCTTGCCCAAGTCGGTGTTGGCTGTCACTCTTATGCGCTTGCCATTGAGGTAGGCTCCCTCACCGCGTACGGCATGAAAAAGCTCATTGAGATAGGGAGCCAGCACCACTCCCACCACAGTCTCGCCACGATGCCTTATGCCAATCGACACACAGTGCATCGGCAAGCCCGCATTATAATTGGTGGTGCCATCAACAGGGTCAATCACCCACTCATATTCGCTCTCGCGCTTCTCCTCGCCCGACTCCTCCGAGAGAATCGAGTGCTCGGGATAATGTGCATGCACAAAGTCGATTATCGCAGCCTCCGAGAGCTTGTCGGCAACGGTCACTATGTCGCTGTCGTTGAGCTTCGCAGTGGCATTCAAGTGAGCTGTGCGGAAGTGCTCAAGCTGTATTTTGCCGGCCAAGTGCGCACACTCTATCGCATCAAGCAATAATTGGTCGTGTTCCATAATATATAAATGCTTTTTGTTATTGCAGATTAATCTATATTTCCTCTTATCACCTATCGAAGTGTCAGCCCGGCACCGCCCTTCGTTTTGCGGCACACAGGCTGTCACATCGGTAAATTCTTCATTTGGGCTTTCTCTTTATCGGAAATCCCTTCTTTCTCTACAGCTTGATTGCTCGTGTATGCCCCTTTCAAAGCTTCTCCTCTATAGGAATCTGGCGCTTAAACACCTCCTTGAACGATATCAGCGACTCTGTGCGCACCGATACCAGGTTCTGAAGCTTGTCGTGGATAATTTGCAGCAAGTGGCTGTTGTTGTGCGCATAAAGCTTGATGAAAAGGTCATATTTACCCGTAGTATAGTGGCACTCAACCACTTCGGGTATATCCTTCAACTTCTCCACAACCTCGTCAAATTTCGACGGGTCGCTGAGCATAAAGCCAACGTAGGAGCAAGTCTCATAGCCCACCGAAGCCGGGTCAATCAGTGTCTCCGAACCCTTAATCACGCCAAGACTTTGCATCTTTTGTATGTGCTGATGCACGGCAGCCCCCGACACGTTACATTCACGGGCTATTTCGAGATAAGGTTTGCGGGCATTCAATGAAAGCATCTTCAGGATTTTATAATCCAATGTGTCTAATTGTGAATTTGCCATGTCACAAAAATAATTTATGTTTTTTTAATTCAACAAAAAGGGTTAACTTTGTTCACAGATACACTTGAAAAGAACAACGCCTTTTCCTGTCTCTGCAAATTAGGCATATAAAGGTAAGCATTTTATTTTATTTGCAATTAATTTTATCTATTAATTTTTCAAAATGACATTTATTTTCAAAGAAATCTCTGCAAATAGCCCTTTCTTGAGCCAAGTGAAGGAACTCTACGAAGCCGCTTTCCCGCCCGACGAGCGTCGCGACTTCGCATTCGTGGAGCAGCTCCTCAACACTTCTCCTCACTTCTCTATACGCGTTGCCACCGACAGTCTCACCGGAGAATTTGCAGCCTTCCTTTCCTACTGGAATTTCACTTCGTTCTCCTACATTGAGCACCTCGCCGTGATGCCTCAAATTCGCGGAGTCGGAATCGGGCACAAAATAATGGCTGACTTCTTCGTCAACGTCAGCCATCGCATGGTGCTCGAAGTGGAGCCACCCATCGACACCATCACACGCAAGCGCGTGGCGTTCTACGAATCACTCGGAATGACACTGTGGAGCGACTTCCCCTACACACAGCC
>JBJFEF010000236.1:0-1711 GCA_051890435.1 Muribaculaceae bacterium | reverse complement strand
TAGCGGGCGACAATGGTTTTCAGGTGGAAAAGCATGTACTCGGCTTCGGCACGGGCAGCATCGGTGGTGAGCATTGCCAGTGCGGCTTTCACTTCTCTCTCGAAGACTGCTTCGATGGCATCGTAGCCAACTGTGGTTTCGAAGTCGTAGAGTTCAGGGAAGTTGTTCAAAATGTAGTAGCCTCCGGCGTCGAACGCCGGCATGAAAAGCGATGTGATGCAGCCTCGCCAATATTGCGTCAGTCCCCAGCAATCATCGAAGGAGTTACGCCGGGCTATGGCATACTTCAACCTTGCCATTCCGCGCTCATTGGGCGTTTTGCCGTGGTGCATCAGCTTTTGATAGTGGAGCATTCGACAGGCGAAGTGGTATTTTGCCCTGAGAGGCGATGCAATGGAGTCGAAGTCGTGCCAATGACCCGGAAAGGCGCTGAAAGGATTGACGTTAAGGCTGCCGTCCTTGTAGATATTTATTGTGGCGAGGTAGTTCATCGGCACTCGTGCGAGATAGTCGGCAGCACGGCCGTAACGCTCCTCCCGCAGGGCAAGTGTGCCTATGATTTCGTCAATATAGGGTGCATCGGTGCGTGCGTGGAGCTTTAGATGCCGATAGAGCGGTGAGTCGGCAGCGATTGTGTGCTTCACGGCTATGAGCTGCGACGAAGTGAGCGTGTTCATCAGCCTGAATGAAGGAGTGCTGTAGTCGATCGGATTGTAATATTCGGTGCTGTTGCGAATCTCGTCGAGGGTTAGGCTGAGCAATTGCGTTTCGGGGATGATGCGCCAAGTGTCGTCGAAGGGCCAATAGGTGTGGCGCTGCTTTGCGGCAAACAGGTTGTCGGCATAGCTGCACAGCAATATGGCAGTGGCATAATCCTTTTGGCGCCAAAGAGTGGGAATCCAGTTCACATAGACGATATTCTGGAGCATGCGGTTCCACTCTGTGGCATCGCCTGCCAAGATGTTCATCTTGCTCTCAATCCACCGCAAGTCGGAGAGAAGTGAGCCGCATCGCCCGAGTGCGGCATCCACTTTCATGCGGTAGGCACGGGCGTGGTCGCGGAAGTCGGGCGAGGAGAATTGCAATTGCATTGCCCGGGCGATGTGCTGTGAGGCGGTGACGTAGTCGGAGTGGAACTCTCCAGCCTCATAGGCAAGATAGAACTCCCAGTCGCCACGGTAATGCGCTTTCTTGCCGCGAAGCACCTTCAGTGCTACCGGCTTTATTTTGCAAAATCGAGCCGAATCGGTGGAGCAGTGCTGAATGTGTGCCATGAGTTCGGGGCAGTCGGGGTTACGTCCTGCCATATATGCCACAGCATTGGGGTGGACGATAGATTGGAAATCACCCGAACGTGCGAAAAAACGGTTTGCCTTATCCACATCGCCGAGCCTCGACCAGCATCCAGCCACATATTTCATTGCCATACGCTTCATCAGGTTGCTGTCGGGGAAATCGCGGAAGCTCTTGTTGTAGCAGTCAACGCACCCAGCATAGTCGCGTGCGGCAAACAGTGCCCTCACGAGCTGCAATGCATAGCGGTCTTTGAGGCGTGTGCCTTGATAGGCTTTGCACAATTCGATGATGTCGGTAAATTCACCTGTGGTGCTGTATTTCTTTTCGGGGTAATACCACGGCGAAGCCACCTCTTTGCGTTTTTGCTCCAGCTCCTTGGCAGTGTAGAGAAACTGCTCTATCTCACTGTCGTTGG
>JBJFEF010000235.1:0-1714 GCA_051890435.1 Muribaculaceae bacterium | reverse complement strand
GCTCAACCATCCGATCGATCTCTGCTTGGTCAGTTGAGCTGCCGAAACTCTTAAGTAAGAAAACCGCAATAGCTGCCACTATGCAAAATGAGGGTTGAGGGCGGCAAAATTGGCTGTTGAGCGGTAATATCTGGTTGATGTAGCGTTTTTATCTGTCGAAAATTAATTCGACAGATATTTTTTTGCATTTTTCTGAGAATTTTCATTGCTATTTCAATATTTTTTCGTACCTTTGCATAGAGGATGTCCTCTATGTTTGTTAATTTTACATTTTATGGCAACACCTCCTGAAATATTGGCTGTACCACGGCCTAAAAATACACGAGTAAAGCGCTCGGGCGAGCGCTGGCTGGTAATCAAGCGCACTTGTCGCCGCGTTGGCAAGCGCAACCTTCCGGTCGATTTAGGTACCATTGGTGAGATCATCAATGGTGAGTATGTTGAGATTCGCAAGGAGCCGCGGCGAAAGTCGGTGGACGTGAAGGACTATGGTGAGGTGAAGCTTGCCTTGGTCTGCGCTGAAGACTTACTGCAGCAGTTGGCCCGGGTGTGGGATATTGCGGATGCGAAGAAGTTGTGCTGCATCGCTGTGCTGCGTGCGGCATACGGCGATATTCGTAACCGAGACTTGAAGATGCACTACGAAACTTCGTATCTGTCGGAGCTGATACCGGGTGTGGCGCTGTCGGAGAACACTGTGTGTGCGTTTCTCAACGAGATTGGTGCCGGATTGGGCGCAATCGTGGAGTTTATGAACAATCGCCTGAAGAGTTGCAGTACGGCCACAGTTATCGTGGATGGTATGTTAAAGGACTACAACTCGGAGGTGTCGTCAATGTCGGAGTTCTCGCGCAAGGGAGCGAAGAAGGGTAGCAAGGATCTGTCGCTAATATACGCCTACTCGCCGGAATTAGGCGAGCCGTTGGCCGCTCGCCCATTCCCGGGCAATATGTTGGATTCAACCGCAATCGAGGAGTTCCTAATCGACACAAAGATCGAAAAAGGGTTGATGATCGTAGACAAAGGCTTTCACAATGATGCGGTGTTCGAGGCCATCGACCGAAAGGAGGGTATGAATTACTTGGTGCCACTCAAACGCAACTCCACACTGATCGCCAAATATGGGTTGGATCACCCTGTGGAGCACTTGTCCGGCTACAAGGATGCCGTGGTACTATATAAGAAAGTGAAAATGACCAATGGCAAATGGCTCTACGCCTTCCGCGACCCCCGTTGCGCCTACGAACAAGAATCAGCTTACGTGCGCTCCGCCGCAGCCAAAGACGCTTTCAAAGCCGAACGATATGAAGAACTATACAGCCGCTTCGGCCTGATCGTATTCCAATCAAAAGCCAACCTCGACCCACTCACCATCTACCAAGCATACTTAGGCCGATGGGAGATCGAAGTGCTGTTCAACCTGTACAAGAACATCATCGACCGCAACACCGAGAACGTACACAACGACTACCGCGTCTACGCCACCGAGTTCATCAACTTCCTGAGCGTGATTATCGCCTCGCGTATGAAAAAACTCTTCAAGCAGACCAAGCTCTCCGACCAGTACTCATTCAAGCAGCTGATGGGGTACTTCTCCAAAATCAAGCGCGTGCGCGTGGGCGAGGACGGCCGCTGGCGGCCCAACACCACCGTGGCCTACATCGATCAACTGTGGCAAAAACTGTGCATAGGGGATTAAATTGCGGTTTTGTTA
>JBJFEF010000234.1:0-1724 GCA_051890435.1 Muribaculaceae bacterium | reverse complement strand
GTTTGCGCATGGACTCACGGTCCATACATTCCATTGCTCTGTTTAAAATCATAGTAGTATATCTTTAATTTTTCAATATTTCAATTTTTCAATATTTCAATATTTCAATTTTTCAATTTTTCAATTTTTCAATTTTTCAATTTTTCAATATTTCAATATTTTATTGGTTCTATATGCCGACCCTGTGACGATACACAACAGCTCGCCGTTTTGGTTGCTTACGCGAATCTCGCAGAAGGGCAGGCGATGGTGGTTGAAGGTCTCTTCCGCCTCGGCGATGAGGGTGTCGCCCTCGTGTGCCGACTGGAGGAAGGTGATGGAGTTCTGTATGCCAAGGGTGATGTTGCCGTGAGAGTTTGTCACGGCGGCGAAAGCAAGGTCGGCAAGGGTGAAATATGCTCCGCCCTGACACACGCCCGCACCGTTGAGATGCCGCGCCTCCACCTTCATCTCGGCGCGTGCATATCCTTCGCGCACCTCGGTGAGCTGCATGCCGTTGGTAGCGGCAAAGCGGTCGCCATTGTTGAGGAATTCCTTTAACTCGTTCATTGTTGTCAATTCTTTATTGGGAGTGATGAGTGAAGAGTGATGAGTGAAGAGTGATGAGTGAAGAGTTGTGATTACCTTCAAGTCAGGAGTTCTGCGCAGTGAAGTAATCATAACTCTTCACTCATCACTCTTCACTCTTCACTTCTAATACTCTTTATAGCATTTAAATATGTTTTCTACAGATGCCTGTTTCATCTTCGGCGTTACAAGACTAACAATCCACACAACGGCGAATCCGCCCACCATTGCCACGGCACCACAGTCTATGGGATTCATCAGTGCATTGCCGAGCATCATGTTCACCACTGTCAGGCCAACGCCCCACACGAAACATGCCCATACGGCGATGCGGGTCACGCCACGCCAGTAGAGACCCAGGAGGAATGGGGCGAGGAACGCGCCTGCGAGAGCGCCCCACGAGATGCCCATCAGCTGTGCGATGAACTGCGGAGGATTGAGGGCTATCATCAGCGAGAGCGCGATGAAGAACACTATCAGCACTCGCATCACGAGCACCTTGCGGCGCTCTATCCTCTCCGCCACGGTGTCGTCAATCTCGCCGCCTTCCACTTCTCCCTCCTGCGATTTCTTGTCGCGGTAGATGAGGTCGAGGGTCATCGTTGACGATGAGGTGAGCACCAGCGATGCCAATGTTGACATAGAGGCTGAGAGCACCAAGAGCACCACGAGGGCGATGAGCACGTCGGGCAGTGTCTCAAGCATCGAGGGCACAATGCTGTCGTAGGCATACTTGTGCTTTGCGAGGCTGAAGGCTGGTTCGGGGAACAGCCTGCCGAAGCCGCCGAGGAAGTAGCATCCGCCAGCCACCACAAGGGCGAAAATAGTCGAGATAATCGTGCCGCGGCGTATTGCCGACTCGTCGGTGATGGAATAGAACTTGCCTACCATCTGCGGCAGTCCCCAAGTGCCGAGCGAGGTGAGCACCACAACGCCCAGCAGGCTCAGCGGCGCAGGACCAAACCACGAGGCGAAGTCGCCTGCCTGGAAGTTGGCGAACAGTCCCGACTTGTCCTCAAGGTCGTGAACCGTTGGCACCGCCTCACCCATTTTCGCTATCGCCTCAGTCAGTCCGCCCTGGTTGTGCAGCACCACGGCAATCACCGTTGTTATGCCGAAGAGCATGATGATGCCCTGTATGAAATCGTTTATCGCCG
>JBJFEF010000233.1:0-6189 GCA_051890435.1 Muribaculaceae bacterium | reverse complement strand
GTGTAACGCAATTTTTTGCAAATTTAGCGTGTTTTTTTCGGGTTTTATTGCCATTGCACTATTTTTTACATTAATTTTGCAAAAAAACTTTCATACAATGATATTATCAATGACCGGATTTGGCAAGGCGGTGGTGATTGACAACAATCGCAAAATCACAGCCGAGATCAAATCACTCAACAGCAAACAGCTTGATTTGGCGATTAGACTGCCTCAGGCATATCGAGAAATTGAGCTTGATTTACGTAATAAGGTTGCTCACTCACTTGAGCGAGGCAAGGTGGATTTATATATTTATACCGAGGCAATCGATGAGGCAAGTGCAGTGAACTTGAATTTGCCACTTCTCAAGGAGTATAAGGCACAAATTGAGAGGATGTCGGAGGAATTGAATATTCCGTTGCCTGTGGATTGGTATGCCACATTGCTGCGAATGCCCGATGCTATCAAGACCGATATCAACGGCGCTGAAGTGGCAGAGACCGAATTGAATGCTGTGGGCGAGGCTGTGGAAAAAGCCATGGAGGCGCTCATCGAGTTCCGCACACAGGAGGGCAATCGCTTGTACACCTTCTTCAGCGAAAAGATTGCCAACATACAGGCGCTGCTCGGAGAGGTTGATGGCTATGAGGCAGAGCGAGTGGCAAAAATCAAGGGGCGTATTCAGGAATCGCTCAATAAGCTTGAGAGCGTTGATTATGACCAGAACCGCTTTGAGCAGGAGATGATTTTCTACATTGAGAAGCTCGATATCACTGAGGAGAAAATTCGCTTGCAGAATCATCTCAACTATTTCTTGGCAACAATGGAGGCCGGACATGGTCAGGGAAAGAAGCTGGGATTTATCGCTCAGGAGATGGGACGCGAAATCAATACACTTGGCTCAAAATCGAATCATGCCGAGCTGCAAAAGGTGGTGGTGCGCATGAAAGATGAGCTTGAGCAAATCAAGGAGCAGGTGCTTAATGTGATGTAGAGCACCGGCAGAGATTTGCTCTACAAAGAGTGTAACCAAAAGAATCAAGACAGATGACACCCGGAAAGTTAATCATAATATCTGCACCCTCGGGATGCGGAAAATCTACAATAATCGGTGAAATCATAAAGAATCCCGATTTGCGACTTGAGTTCTCGATCTCGGCTACCACGCGTGAGCCACGCCGTGGCGAGGTTGATGGCGTGAATTATTATTTCCTCACCACCGAGGAGTTTGAGAAAGCTATCAGGAATGACGAACTGGTGGAATATGAGGAAGTGTATGCGGGTCGCTACTATGGCACGCTCAAGAGCGAGATAGCGCGCATTCAAGCCGAGGGCAAGAATGTGATACTCGACATCGACGTGAAAGGCGGCGTGAATGTGAAGGAGAAATATGGCGATGCGGCGCTCTCCATCTTCATTCAGCCACCGAGCATCGACACTCTGCGCCATCGCTTGCTGAGCCGTGGCACCGACAGCATCGAAGCCATCAACCAGCGTGTGGGTAAGGCAGCATTTGAGCTGACCTTTGCCGAGCGCTTCGACCGCGTGGTGGTGAACGATGTGCTTCGCGAAGCTGTGGATGAAGTGGAGAAGATAATCAAGGATTTCGTTAATGCTTAGTAAGGAAGAAGTGGAAACATGAATATCGCGGTTTTTGGAGGAACATTCAATCCCATTCACATAGGCCATGCAATTCTCACGAATTACATCGTGGAGAACACACACATCGATAGTGTGTGGCTGATGGTTGCGCGGCAGAATCCGCTGAAGGAGGGATATGACAAAAGCTATGATATTCACCGCTTGCGCATGACCGAGATGGTGTCGAGCCGGTTGCAGGGCGTAATCACCTCGGGCTTTGAGTTCTCGCTCCCCTACCCTTCTTACACCATCAATACTCTTGATGCACTTGCCGAGAAATTTCCCGAGCATCACTTCAGCATAGTGATAGGGGCTGATAATTGGGCGATGTTTGGCAAATGGAAGGACTGGGAGCGCATAATCGCGGAATATGGAGTGATGGTGTATCCCCGGCGTGGATATGACATTGTGATTCCTGAGGAGTATGCCGGACAGGTGATGGCGATAGATGCGCCGATGATAGAGGTGTCATCAACCTACATAAGGGAGAGCATAGCGCACGGCAAGGACATGACCTTCTTCCTGCCCCACGATGTGTATCACTACATTAAGCGAAATGGCTTGTATATAAGAAATGAAGAAAAAAGTAAGTGAAAAGTGATGCGCTGTTGTTATAATATTAGAACTTCGGGCATCAAAAGACACCTACACCTAAAAACGAAAAGAATATGAGTAATAGCAAATTGAGCCCTAATAGCGTAGCATTCACTGCAATGTCGGTGGAATATTGCCATGCGCTTGAGAATGTGCTCGACTTTGAGAGGGAGGAATTCATTGCAAAGATGCTGAAGTTGCTCCCGCGCATATACATGTCGGCAAGCGATATTGCCGAGAATCAATTTGAAGAGAATTATTATGCCGAGAGTTATCTTGAGGAGGAAACGTATAATCTTGTCAAGGATAATATCGCACGCTTGCTTGCCGACGACGACATCTACCTTGAGGTGTTCATGGACGATATGAAATACTCCGACACACCGCTCAGCGCAAGCATCTCGGAGAATCTTGCCGACATCTACCAAGCTCTCTACAACTTGGTGGCAGGAGTGAAAGATGCAACTAATGAGGCAGCAAATGAGGTGATTGCCAATTGCAAAGCCGACTTTGAGGTCTATTGGGGGCAGACACTGTGCAATGTGCTGCGGGCACTTCACTCCCTACGGTTTAATCCCGACAGAATAAACTATTAACACAATACAACCATAGATACTTTTTTGACGACTATGACTAAGAACTATGCCGATTCATTGCTGAAATTTCTGGGCGATAGCCCTTGCAATTTCTATGCCGTAGAAACCACCCGCAGAATGCTTGAGAAGAATGGATTCAGCGAGCTTCGCATTGCCGACGACTGGAGCCTTACCTTGGGTGGTGGCCGTTACTATGTGGTCAAGAATGATTCAGCTATTTTTGCTTTCACTATGGGCAAGAAGCCTATTGCCGAGACGGGAGTGAAGGTGATTGCAGCACACAGCGACTCGCCCTGCTTCCGCATCAAGCCCAATGCGGTGATTAAGGCTGAAAATGGCATTGTGAAACTTAACACTGAGGTGTATGGAGGTCCGATTCTCTACACATGGTTCGACCGTCCGCTCTCGGTGGCAGGACGTGTGATACTACGTGGTGCCGATGCATTGCACCCTGTGACACGGTTGTTGCGCATTGACCGCCCTATCTTGGTGATTCCGCACCTTGCCATTCACTTCAACCGTGCTGTGAATGAGGGAAATCCGCTCTCGAAGCAAAAAGATATGCTGCCATTGCTTGCCCGCGTCACCGAGTGTGCCGAAAAGGACAATTTGCTGGTGAACCTCGTGGCGAGCGAACTTGGCGTGGCTGTGAGTGATATACTCGACTTCGACCTTATGCTCTATGATTGCGAGCGCCCGTGCTATGTGGGACTTAACAACGAGTTTGTATCGTCGGGCCGCATCGACGACCTCAGCATGGTGCATGCAGCCATTACAGCTGTGATAGAGGGCACCGATGAGGAAACCACAAAGATAGCAGCAATCTTCGACAATGAGGAGACCGGAAGTGGCACAAAGCAAGGCGCTGCATCGCCGGTGCTCGCCAATATCATACGCCGCATCAATGCTGCCGTTGGAGGCACCGAGAGTGACTTCTTCAAGGCAATAGCGCGTTCGTTCATGATTTCGGCCGACAATGCACACGCATTCCATCCCAATTATGCCGAGAAATATGATCCCACCAATCACCCATCGCTTGGTGGAGGTCCGGTGATAAAGATAAATGCCAATTGCAAATATATGACCGATGCTCACTCGGCTGCCATATTCAGGGCACTGTGCGAGGAAGCCAGGGTGCCGTTCCAGTATTTTGTGAACCACTCGGATGTAGCAGGAGGCTCAACGCTGGGCAACATTCTCACATCGCAAATCGACATTGAGGGCGTGGATGTGGGCAACCCGCTGCTTGCCATGCACTCGGTGCGCGAGCTTGGCTCGGTGTTCGACCACAATGCAATGACCACCGTTTTTGTGCACTTCTTTAGCTAAGAATTGGCAAAAACAAGCTTTTTGATGCTATGGCTTGCTTTTCTTGGTGAAAATCACTATATTTGTAAAAAGAATAATATATAACCCAAAATAATCAATATTTTCAACAAAATGGAAGACTTAGAATTATTGAAAACAGTTACCGCCAAGGCACAGACGTGGCTTGGAGAAGGCTATGATGAAGAAACGAAAGCAGAGGTGAAGAAGATGCTCGAAAACGAGGATAAGACCGACCTCATCGAATGTTTCTATAAAGATTTGGAGTTTGGAACAGGTGGACTTCGCGGCATTATGGGCGTTGGCTCAAACCGCATGAATATCTACACCGTTGGATCAGCCACTCAGGGACTTGCCAACTACTTGAAGGACGCATTTGCCGACATGGAGCAGATTTCGGTAGTTGTAGGACATGATGTGCGCAACAACAGCCGCCTCTTTGCTGAGATCGTTGCCAACATCTTCTCAGCCAATGGCATCAAGGTGTATCTCTTTGAAGGCTCTCGCCCAACTCCTGAGATGTCGTATGCAATTCGCTTGCTGGGCTGCCAGAGCGGTGTGATTATCACAGCTTCGCACAACCCCAAGGAATACAATGGCTACAAGGCATACTGGAACGATGGTGCTCAGATGGTTGCTCCGCACGATACCAACACTATCGACTATGTGAACAAAATCAAGAGCGTAACTGAGGTGAAATTTGAGGGCAACAAGGACCTTATCCAAATCGTTGGTGAGGATATCGACTCACAGTATATTGCCGAAATCAAGAAGCTCTCACTAAGCCCCGATGTGATTGCAAAGCATCACGACTTGAAGATTGTCTATACTCCAATCCACGGTACTGGAAAATATCTCATTCCGCGTTCACTCAAGAACTTCGGATTTACCAACATCATCAGCGTACCCGAGCAGGAGCTTCAGAGCGGAGACTTCCCCACTGTAGATTCTCCTAACCCCGAGAATGCTTCGGCAATGGCAATGGCAATCGCGAAGGCAAAGGAAGTGGATGCCGACATCGTTATGGCTTCTGACCCCGATGCCGACCGCATTGGTGTGGTAATCAAGAACACCAAGGGAGAATATGAGCTTGTAAACGGAAACCAGATTGTGATGATTTTCCTTTACTATCTCATGGCTCGCAACAAAGAACTTGGCAAGCTCACAGGCAACGAGTATATCGTAAAGACAATTGTGACTACCGACACTATCAAGTCGATTGCCGAGAAGCAGAATATCAAGCTCTATGATGTATTCACAGGATTCAAGTGGATTGCAACTGTGATGCGTGAGAACGAGGGCAAGGCTCGCTACCTTGGTGGTGGTGAGGAGAGCTATGGCTTCCTTGCTGAAGACTTCGTGCGCGACAAAGACTCAGTATCGGCTATTTCGCTTATGGCTGAGATTGCAGCATGGGCAAAGGACAAGGGCTTGGATATGAACGCTATGCTCATTGATATCTACATGACCTATGGCTACTCGAAGGAGAAGGGCGTATCGCTCGTGCGCAAGGGCAAATCGGGAGCAGAGGAGATTCAGGCTATCATGAAGCAGTTCCGCGAGAATCCTCCTAAGGCAATTGCCGGCTCACCTGTGGTTACAGTGAAGGACTTCGCTACGCTTGAGCAGAAGGATGTTGTTGCAGGAACAGTTGAGAAGCTTGTGATGCCTACTACATCGAATGTGCTTCAATATTACACCGAGGATGGCACAAAGATTTCAATCCGTCCTTCGGGAACAGAGCCTAAGATCAAGTTCTACATTGAGGTTCACGGCACACTTGAATCGGCCGACAAGTATGATGAGACAAATGCAAAAGCTGATGAAAAGATTGCCCAGATCTGCAAGGAGCTTGGCATCGACTAATCAGCAGTGAAAATAAATCTAAAGGGTGGAAACAATCAAAAGTGGTGGTTTCCACCTTTTTTCTGCAAAAAAATCAGGTGGAGGAGGTAAAACACGGTAAATATAGCTATATTTGTGGCCGATTTATCAGAATGCACTTTGCCACTATGGTGGCTGACTGTGAATGATGGTTTAGAAAACAAAT
>JBJFEF010000232.1:0-1732 GCA_051890435.1 Muribaculaceae bacterium | reverse complement strand
CTCTTACCTCTTACCTCTTACCTCTTACCTCTTACCTAATCATGATAGCACTCGTAGATTGCAACAGCTTCTTCTGCTCAGTTGAGAAAGTATTCCACCCAGGGCTCAACGGCAAACCTGTGTGCGTCCTCTCAAGCAACGACGGATGCATCGTTGCACTCACCCCCGAAGCAAAAGCCCTCGGCCTGACACGCGGCACACCAATCTTCAAAGTGCGCGACATCGTCGATGCACACCACGTACACATCTTCTCAGGAAATATGCCCCTCTATGCAGCCATGTCGCGACGCGTTACAAGCATCCTCCGCAAAAGCGTCGCACACGTAGAAAACTACAGCATCGACGAAAGCTTCTGCTACCTCGACGGATACAACCGAATCGAATCACCCGAAAATTTCATGCGCAGCGTAGCCCTGCGCGTGAAACGCTTCACCGACATCCCCGTAAGCATAGGCATCGCACCATCAAAAAACCTCGCCAAAATCGGCAGCAAATTTGCCAAAAAATACCCCGGATACCACTCAGTGTGCGTCATCGACACCGACGCCAAGCGTCGCACAGCTCTCAGCCTCTCAAAGCTCGACGACATCTGGGGAATCGGACGCAGCACACTCGCCAAGCTATCCTACCTCGGCGTGCAGTCTCCACTCGCATTTGCCGATAAACCCGAGCACTGGGTACGAAGCAACTTCCACCTCCCGGGAGTCCGCACCTGGCTGGAGCTAAACGGACACCCATGCATCGACACCTCCGAAATCCTCCGGCGACAGACCATCCGCACCAGCCGCAGCTTCGGAAACATGATCCCCGACATCGCCACTCTCAGCGAATCTGTCGCACACTTTGCCGCAAGCTGCGCCAACACTCTGCGCGGACAAAATACCCTCGCTCGCACAGTATCAGTATTCATCATGAGCAACCATTTCCGCAACGACCTGCAGCAGCACGTAGGCTTCGACTCCTTGCAGCTACCCGTTGCCACTGCCGACACCATGGAAATAACCGCTGCCGCCATAAAAATCCTCAACCGACTATTCCGCCCAGGCATACTCTACAAAAAAGCCGGCGTTGAACTCACCGACATCTCATCAGCAACACCACACCAGCTGCACCTTTTCGACAACATAGCAAATCGACCCGAGCGCGCCTCACTCATGAGCACAATCGACTCACTCAACCACCGCTACGGCTCACGCAGCTTGCGCTTAGCCATTGAAGGTGAGGCAAATAGCCCTTGGCGAGTGAAGTGCGAGCACCGCAGCCAAAACTATCTCACCAACATCAATGAAATCCTCACCGTACATATTTAAGAATATTTAACTTTTATATCTCAATCCTTCACCATATCTTTGCAGTCCAATTCACACAACATTATGGGGGTGAATGGCTTTGACAGCGTGTAGAAGCGGTGTGTAAGCATGCAGAGCAATGATGCCTATGCTCTTTAATCTCTCGACATCAAAAATTTAACTGGCGAAAATAACTACGCTCTTGCTGCTTGATTGAAGTATAGTAGATCAGCTTAATCTCTGCCAAAGTGCGCAGAGACAAGACATCACCCGATTGCCCCGTTCCGAGACGTTTCGATAAGGTGGTGCTAAGAAATTCGGAAATTGACCCGCATGCTCCTCGGTTGCGAGTTGAAATTTAGAGGATAAGTTTCAGGTTGGTAGTCGAGATCCTGCCTGTTGCCGACAACCAAGTCACGACTAAGCATGTAGAAAGCCCATTG
>JBJFEF010000231.1:0-6271 GCA_051890435.1 Muribaculaceae bacterium | reverse complement strand
GGAGCCGAAGGCAGCCACTCCTCACCGCGAATCACGTGGGTCACCTCCATGAGGTGGTCGTCAACGATGTTGGCGAGATGATAAGTGGGAAGGTCGTCGGCTCGCTTATAGAGCACCTTATCGTCGAGAATCGAAGAGTTGATAGTCACCTTGCCGCGAATAAGGTCGATAACCTCCACATCGCGGTCGGGCTCAATCTTGAAGCGCACCACATATTTCTCTCCGCCATCAATCAATGCCTTCACCTCCTCGGCAGGCAAAGTGAGCGAATTGCGCATTGTCATGCGCGTGCGGGCGTCATACTGGAAGTTGGGCAGCTCCTTGCGCTTTGCCTCAAGCTCCTCGGGAGTGTCGAAAGCATAATAAGCCTTTCCCGCATCGAGAAGCATCTGCACATGCTCGCGATAGATGTCGCGGCGCTCCGACTGCTTGTAGGGTCCATAGTTTCCACCCTCGCGCACACCCTCATCAATGCCGATGCCGAGCCACGCAAGAGCCTCATTGATATAGTCTTCGGCTCCGGGCACAAAGCGCTGCGAGTCGGTATCCTCAATGCGCAGAATCATATCGCCGCCATGCTGGCGAGCAAACAGGTAGTTGTAAAGTGCGGTGCGAACGCCACCGATGTGCAACGGCCCGGTGGGCGACGGTGCAAAGCGAACTCTAACTCTTCTTTCCATATATCTCTTGAAATTTTTTTTAAATCGCGATTAATAATATTTTCTGCAAAGGTACATAAAAATCCGTGCAAATCGAGTGCAGAGCGCCAAAAAATTCATTTTTAGGGCGCTATGCCGAGATGCAGCCGGATTTATCCAAAATCCCCGCAAATCGAGTGCAGAGCGCCAAAAAATTCATTTTTAGGGCGCTATGCCGAGATGCAGCCGGATTTCATTTTTCTCACCCTTGGCGACCGTAGCCGAGGGCTACAGCTGGTCGTAGGCAGTGAGGTCGGGGCGACAGGGCACGATAGTGGCGTAGTCGCGGTCGAGCCAATAGAGGTCGGTCTCAGGGTCGTCAGGCTCCAGATTGTGGTAGCTGCCCGTGAGCCAATAATAGGTGCGGCCATGCGGATCCACACGCTCCTCAAATTCCTCCTTCCAGTAGCCACGCGCCGAGCGCACGCGCTTCACTCCAAGCACCTTGTCGCACTTGGGAATATTCACATTGAGGCACACTCCCGGAGCAATTCCGCCACCGAGAGCCTCCTTAATCACCTGCTCCACTATGGGGATGCACGGCGTGAAATCGGCATCGGGCATATAGTCGCCGTAGGAAAGTCCCACACTCGGCACTCCGCGGAACGTACCCTCAAACACCACCCCCATTGTGCCCGAATATATCACGCTGTTGCCCGAGTTGTAGCCGTGGTTGATACCCGAGAGCAGCAAGTCGGGCTTGCGCGGAAGAAGGCGGTTGAGTGCAAGCTTGGCACAATCCACCGGCGTACCGTTGACGCTATACACCACCGTGTGCAAGTCGGCTTTGATGCGGTGCACACGCAACGGCGTATCCACGGTGATTGCCGACGCCTTGCCCGACTGGTGCTCGTAGGGCGCAACTGCCACCACATCGCCAAAGCGCGATGCCACTTCGATGAGTGCGGCAAGTCCGCCCGAGCGGAAACCATCGTCATTGCCGATGAAAATCAGCGGACGGGCACGCTCGGTGCTCACATCCTTAGCTACACTCTGCGCCAAATCGGCAGCCCGGCGTGTCAAATCGTCGTGCTGCTCCTGCAGTGCCACACTTGGCGCCTTCACCACTGCATCCTTGATATCCTCATTATTCTTCATAGCCAAAATCTACTTTAGTTACACTTGTTGTAGGGCAACAAATTCCGTGCCAAAGTTACACCTCGGGAGCAGGCAGCTCACCCTCCCATCCCATTCCGAAGGCAAAATCATACACATTGCCATCGGCATCGCGGTAACATTCCATATCAAGCGGTCGGTCCTCGCAATGCCGCTCCACAGCACTCATCGATGCCGGAATCTGGAAGGGCAGTCGGCCTTGCGGCTCATGATGCCCCGACACGATGTCGATTATCGCCTGGCTCTGCACGTCGAATCCCACAAGAATGGCATCGGCAAATGGCTCTATCTCGCTCATCACCATGGGATTGAGCATGTTCACAGCCACAATCAGCGGACGCTTGCCCATCGCCTCGCGCGTGCGTTGCACCAGCTCCATGTCGCAGCGATTGATGGTGTGTGCCGTCTTTCCGCGATAGCTGCGGTCGGTGAAACACTCAAACGGATCGCCTCCGGCTATGCTGTGCTCTCGCGCATCGGTAGCAGTGTAGTCGCTATATTGCAGACTGATAGGTATATATCCGTTGCCGCCTTGCTCCACATCGGCTTTGTCGTAGCCCATCAGGTAGCTGTGCGGCGACTCAATAAACACCACTGCGGCATCGGCACTCGCAGCATCATCTGCCACCATGAAGTCGCGCTCCACAATGTGCCGCGGCACAGGGTCGTATATGCGCTCGGGCAATATCTGCCGCCAGTAGTTGGGCCCTTCGGGCGAGCGGCGCTGCGGAATGTAGAGCTTCAGTCCATGCTTCAATGGCAGCACCGAAGCATGGTTTTTCAGCATCACCACGCTGGCAAGCTGTTGGCGATAGCCTTGTGCCATAAATTCAGGGCATCCCACCGTGCGCTCAGCCTCAGCCACGTCGATGTAGGGATTGTCAAAAAGCCCGGTGCGGAACATATTCAGCAGCAACCGGCGTGCCGACAGCTCCATGCGCTCGCGCATCCACTTCTCGCCATGCTCAGCCACTCCCATGCGGTAAGCTTCGAGCACCGGCTCGGCGCGGTCGTTGCCTCCAAACTGGTCAACGCCCGCCATCAGCGCCTTGTAGTGACGCTCAGCCTCGGTCATACGTTCCACGCCCCAGGGCTTGCCCGAGTGCGTGCCGGGATGCACCTCATCGTGGGTTATTAGCCAGTCGGTGCACACCACACCATCATATCCCGCCTCTTCGCGCAGTTGCTTGGTGATTATGTCGCGGTTGAAGCTGTTGCCCACATTCTCGCCGGTCTGATTGTAGGATATTGTGTAGTACGGCATTATTGCCGACGACTTTGCGGTGCCTCCTTGCAGCGCAAACGCACCCTGAAGGAACGGAATCTTGTGCTGCTCATAGCAACCTCCGGGATACACAGCAAATTTTCCGTTGCCATAGTGTGCATCGCGGCCTCCTTCACCGCTTCCGCCTCCCGGCCAGTGCTTCGCCATAGTGTTCACGCTGCGGGTGCTCCACCCTTTGCGGTCGGGCGACTGGAATCCATCGGCGTAGGCGCGCGTGAGTGCCGCCACAAGGTGCGGCTCGCAGCCAAATGTGCTGCTATAGCGATACCAGCGAGGGTCGGTACCAAGGTCGGCTTGCGGCGACAGTGCCGTGGCTATGCCCAGAAGCCTGTATTCACGCGCTGCCGTGCGTGCAAACTCCTCGACCATTGCAGGGCTAAACGTGGCAGCAAGCCCCAGCATATTGCTCCAAAGCGAGATTTTTCCGCCACAGCCGGCAGCAAACTCAGCATCGGCAGTGGCATAGTGGCGCGGGTCGGATGAATTGTTGGCAGGAATGCCATGTCCGCGCCCTTCGCAGAGCGCCTGCACACGGTTGTTCCATCGCGCCGCCGTACCCGGGCTTTCCACCTTGCCCACAAGCACATGGCGCACATTGTCGGCAGTGAGAAATTTAAGTTGCGAGTCGCTCAAGTCCCACGGCTTCATGCCGCTCTCAGCAAAAGGCTTTCCGCCATAAGTGTCGCTCGGCATCGGCAGCCAGTTTTGGGGGCTGTAGAGCATCAGCCCGGCAATCTCCTCAATGCTAAGCCGCGCAGCAAGGTCGGCTGCACGATCCTCGGCAGGCAGCCGCCAGTCCTCGTAGGGCAGCAGCTCGCCCACTCCGGCAAAATCCTTAAAAGGCAGCCCGTCGCGCTCAATAATCCTCACCCCCGACTCCGGGCAATAACCAATCTCCACCCCGCAGTCAGTCACCAAGAGCCTGAATCCCTCCATCTCCCTCACGCAATACCACTTCTCCATATCACAATTTTTCTATATATTCAATAAATTTACAACCATTTTCCCATTCCCTCAACAAAGATGACACTATCCCTTATAGCTTCTTAATACCAAGTGACTCAAAATAGCGATAAGTGCCATCATAAAACTCAGGCAATCGCGTAGCGTCCTCATATTTGCCTTCAGAGTTAAGGCGAGAATTTCCCTCGGGGACACAAATCACAAGACCTTGCCTTGCGCGTGTGAGAAGCACACGATAGGCATTGAGCATATAGGAGCGATTCTCAGGGTTGTTCTCCGGATTCCACTTGTTTCGACCATTGAATTTGAAGAACTTCCACTCGTTGCCACTGCATTGCATGTCGGCGTCCCATAGCACGCAGGCATAGTCGAGTTCAAGACCTTGCACCTGTATTTCGGTAGCCGCCTCTTCTAGGTAGTTCGACGACCGCACATCAGTCTTATCCTCAAGGAACCAATGTACGGCATTTTCGTCGCCTTGTGCTAGCACCGTCACAGCTTGTGGCTTAAATCGGGCAGCAACTTTTGTAACCAGGATGCCCGTCTGCTGCGACCCCCTTGCTTTTTCTCGAAGCCATGTGCGAGCTTTGTTGATGTCGCGCGTAAGCACTATGGGATATCCCTTGGCATCTACGTCGCGGTAAAGCTCATCGGCATCTCTCTTAAATGCCAAAAGTGAATGGACAAACGACGAGAGTGTCTCGGCTCGGAATGAGCGTAGGCTTACTGCAAGATGCAGGCTTTCAGAGAACGTGACATTAGCATTATGTCGCAACAGCTCGTTTACTCTACCCTCGGCATACTCGGGCTCGGTGAGTTTATTTGATATATACACTTTCCAGTGGGTGTATTCCTCATTAAGTGCCTTTATCCATTCCACAATTCCTGCTTCTCCTGTGTTGATTTCTTGTCCGCCACCGACGAGACACACTATCACAGCCCAATCGCGTCGTTGATCAAGCGACCAAATGAGGAATGAAGCTTCCGAAACAGGAAAGTTTGGCACCTTCAGTTTGTTGCCGTAAGTGCCTCCGCGCTTCAAATAGTCGGCGAGGCGCTTATGTGTCCATGATCGCTGTGCTTCATCGAAGATAGCCACGTGTTCCACCTCACCATAGCCCGTTTCACCATGGCTCACTGCCTTAGATGGGTCGATTTCGAGGCGTCCGTTTTCCACAGGGTTCTTGATTTTAGCCAACATATTGTCGCGATAGCGGTGTATGATTTGGAGAAATTCACTCACTTCACGTCGAGAATCTGTGATATTCTTCTTCTCTCCTCGTTCGACGCATTTCTTGCGATTATCGATGGCTAATGCCTCTGTCAGAACGGCAACCAACGGACCGTTACCCGAGAGATACACAGCGCCATTCTCTTTATCCATCATTCCGTCTTTATACGACTGCTTTATTGCCACATCCAAGCCAACCAACGTCTTTCCGGCACCGGGGACTCCCGTTACAAAGCAAATGCTTTTTTCCCCTCGCTGCTTACTTTGATCTATCACCGAAAGGATGTAAGCAATGGTGGCATCGGTCGATACCTTGTCGGCTTCATGCCGAGTGATATCTTCAACTGAATGGTTCTCATAGAGTGTTCGGGCGGCCTCAATGATTGTTGGGGTGGGTGAATACGGGCTAATAAGCCACTTGAAGCCCCACTTCTGCTCATCATATTGGGTCGCTCCCACTTCGAGCACACTTTCGATCACCTGCTGCAAGTGACTGCGTCCGGCAATCAACGGATTGAAGATTGCATCATCATATGCCGATGGCTTGATATCATTCGTGACTCGTGTATATTCGGTTGGAACGAGAATTGGCGCAATAGGCCTATCACTACTATATAGGTGGAAATTCTTCAAATCGAGCGCATAGTCGAGCACTTGTTCCAAGTCGGCTTGCAAAGCTTCACGCTTACCCACCTTAAACTCCAGGCAGAATATCACACCCCTTATCAGCAACACCACATCCACACGTTTCCCCAGGCGAGGAATGTCGTATTCAAAGAAAATATAAGCGTCATCGTGGCGCCATGGTTGCAGCACTTCTTGCATTATCTCCACCTCTTGCAGCCAAGCCTCATTAGTAGTAGAGGAGTCATTGCCATGAAATGATTGCACTATAGTACCAAACACTTCAGTGTAACTACGCTTTAGGAAATCACTTATGCGATCCTTGAAGAAGCAGCGCGTGTGCATATTTGTGTG
>JBJFEF010000230.1:3808-6313 GCA_051890435.1 Muribaculaceae bacterium | reverse complement strand
GCAGATGCTTTTCGCTTCTGTATCATATCATGCGCGTAGTTGCGGATTTGAGGTTGAAAATACTGAAATGCAATTAATTAATGTTAAACATCACATATTTCGCCTTTTTTCGGTGCGATATTTCCTATATTTGCGTGACCAAAACCACGAGTTTAGGTATCGACACTGATATTTTTCTTGCGCAACCTCCCTCTCCACCACCACAGCGCAACACGATTTTTTTTGGAAATTGACAATGACAAAAATCCATAGTATATTCCGCGTGAAGCGTGATGCACTCTGCCGCCTGGCTCTGTGCCTCGCTGCTCTCACTATGTGCTTCACTCACATCGATGCTCAAATCAACACCCAGCAGGTGATGAACATCGGCCGCAACGCTCTCTACTTCGAGGACTACCTCCTCTCAATCCAATATTTCAACCAAGTGGTGAAGGCGAAGCCCTATCTCGCCGAGCCCTATTTCTATCGTGCCATCGCCAAGCTCGAGCTCGAAGACTACAAGGGTGCCGAGGAAGACTGCTCTCTCGCTATCGAGCGAAATCCATTCATCGTCGATGCCTACCAGGTGCGCGGAATTGCCCGCCAGACGCTCCGCAACCCTCAAGGGGCCATCGACGACTATGAGGTGGGCTTGCGCTACATGCCCGAGCACAAAGTGTTTCTCATGAACAAAGCTGTGTGCGAACAAGAACTCAAAAAATACGACGAAGCCGAGAAATCCTACTCAACCTTGCTGCGCATCTATCCCAAATATGAAAACGGCTACCTTGGCCGCGCCCAGCTCCGACTCGCCAAAGGCGACACCATTCAGGCTCTTGCCGACATCGACACCTGCCTCTCGATCAGCCGCAACCTATCCTCGGCTTTCGTGATGCGTGCTCAAATCAACATGAGCTTCAATAAGGACTATGCCCTCGCACTAAAGGATATGGACGAGGCTATTAAGCTTGAACCTAACTATGCCGGATATTTCATCAACCGTGCCTACATGAAGTATAACCTCGATGACTACTTCGGCGCTATGGCCGACTACGACTATGCCGTAGGGCTCGACCCCACCAACGTCACCGCACACTTCAACCGCGGTCTGCTTCTCACCGAGGTGAGCGAAAACAACAAGGCTATCGCCGACTTCAGCTATGTGCTGCGCAGCGAGCCCGACAACTTCCTCGCACGCTACAACCGCGCTCTGCTCTACTACAAGACCGGGCAATATCGCCAAGCCATCAGCGACTACGACATGGTGCTTGAACGCTATCCCAACTTCGAGGCCGGTCTCTTTGCTCGCAGCGAGTGCAAGCGCAAAATCGGCGATATGGCCGGCGGCGAACGCGACTACAACCGCTCACGCGAGCTGCATAAGCAAAAGAAGCGCATCACCGAATCATCCGACACCGATGAGCAGCAAGCCACCGAGCAGGTGGAAAGCGAATCGGCTGTGATGAACAAGTTCCACACACTTCTCACCGTGGAAACCGACAACAGCGTGAAAGCAAAATATGAAAACAAGACCCGTGGCCGCATTCAGGACAACAACGTGAAAATCGACCCCGAGCCTATGTTCTTCCTCTCCTACTACATTCAGGAGGACAAGCTGCGCGACAACACCAACTACATTAAGGAAGTCACCGAGCTTAATCAGTCGCGATTGCTCCCATTCACCCTGGGGCTCTCGAATGTGCAAGTGCGCCTCTTTGAAGATCAAATCAAGAAGCACTTCAGCTCTATCGACTACTACAACAGTGTCCTCTCGGGCTCACAGCACCGTTCGGTCGATTACTTCGGTCGCGCCATGGACTTCATGATGGTGAAAAACGCCGAGCAGGCGATTGCCGACTTCACTCGCGCCATCGAAGCAAGCCCTAAGTTTGCTCTCGCCTATATGGGCAGGTCATACGCCCGATATATGCAGCTGCAAATCGACACACAAATCACCGACGACCGCCCCACCACCGGCGCTGCAAAGCCCGGCGAAGGAATGCTCAAGGAGAAAAAGACTAATTATGAAATCAACGAGATTATCAGCGACCTCAACCATGTGCTCGAGCTATCGCCACGCAACGTGTATGCTCTTTTCAACAAGGGCAATGCCTACATAATCATTCAAAACTACACCGAAGCCATCACCTGCTACTCCGAAGCAATTGCCGTGAAGCCCGACTTCGGCGAAGCCTACTACAACCGCGGTCTCATGTATCTGCGTCTGGGCAACAAAGAACGTGGCGTTGCCGACCTCAGCAAAGCAGGAGAGCTGGGCATCCTCCCCTCCTACAACGTCCTCAAGCGCATGACCCGATAACCCCATCAGCACACCGCTTATCCACATCATTTCATAGACGCATACACCCCACAAGCCATTAGTCCTATTAGTCCTATTAGTCCTATTAGTCTTATTGGTCCTATTAGTCTTATTGGTCTTATTGGTCTTATTGGTCTTATTAGCCTCATAGAGGCACACAAAAAGAGCGGCGGGAATTGCTTCCTGCCGCTCTTTGTTGAGGTCCC
>JBJFEF010000230.1:0-3708 GCA_051890435.1 Muribaculaceae bacterium | reverse complement strand
AGGCACACAAAAAGAGCGGCGGGAATTGCTTCCTGCCGCTCTTTGTTGAGGTCCCTGGCGGACTCGAACCGCCGTAGACGGTTTTGCAGACCGTTGACTAAACCACTCATCCAAGGAACCGTGTTGTTCTCTTTTGCGGTGCAAAGGTAAAGCATTTTTCTTAATTGTGCAAACTATTGCACCGATTTTTTTGCCTCACAATCGCATTTTTCACGATTTTTTGCCTTGCGATTAGTGCAACACTCCCGCAGAGAGCAATCGGCACACACCACATCACCCTTGCCAATTCGTGCCACACGCAGCACCACAAGCACAATCACTACCGCAATAATCGCGCCTACAATCACATATTGTGCCGTCAGCCCCATAGTGCACGAAGTTTGCGGTATTCACCTTCAAAGTTGGGCGTAAACACGCCCTTACCGATGCAAGCATCGATCTCGTCGAGCGACCAGAAACGCCCCTCGTCAATCTCCACAGGGTCAATCACAATATCGGCAGCATCGACCACCGCCGTGAAAGCATTCACCAATTCACGCTCCACGTCGCTCTCATGCACATAGCTGAAAAGCGGCTCAGGCGTGAAACGGGTGAGTCCAAGCTCCTCGCGAGCCTCGCGCAGCAGCGCATCGTGCACGCTCTCACCAAGGTCGATATGTCCGCCCACGGCAGTGTCCCACTTTCCGGGCTGAATATCCTTAGTCATCGACCGCTTCTGCAAGAAAAGCCGTCCTTGCGCATCGCGCACATGCAGATGCACCACCGGATGCAGCAATTTGCTGCCCGAGTGGCACTCACGGCGAGTGGCGCTTCCCACCACTTCGCCCAGCTCATTCACAAGCGGAAAAATCTCATCCTTCACCATAAGTATATTCTTTTTATCATCATTCAAATCCACACCTCACAGCATCACCCCTCTTACCTCTTACCTCTCACCTCTTACCTCTTACCTCTCACCTTCTTCGCCAGCTCCTCCGGCTGAATATCTGCCGGACACTCGCTGAACGGAAGCAGGAATTTGCACCCCGAGCGAAACTCACTGCACCCGTAGGCTGTTCGGCCGCGCAGCAAGTGTCCCTTCTTGCACAGCGGACACTTTATCTGCTCTATCGACGTCACCGGCTCAGCCTTAGCACGCGGCTTGCGGGGCGTCTTTGGCGCATTGGGGTCCTTTGCCTTACGCTTTAGCTTGGTTTTTTCCTCTTCTTCAATCACAATGCCGCTCGAAGTGTTATCTTTGAGCACATTGATTACTATCTCGTTGATTAGAGTCTTCAGCTCGGCAATAAACTGAGCCGGGTCATACTCCCTACGCTCAATCTTGCGCAGCTTGTTCTCCCACAGTCCGGTGAGCTTTGCCGACTTCAGCAGCTCCTCCTTTATGGTGTCGATAAGCGCTATTCCGGCAGTGGTAGCCACAAGGTTCTTGCGTTCCTTGCGTATGTAGCGGCGCTTGAAAAGCGTTTCGATAATCGCAGCGCGTGTCGAAGGACGTCCAATTCCGTTTTCTTTCATTGCCTCGCGCAGGTCTTCCTCCTCCACGAGCTTTCCCGCCGTCTCCATAGCACGCAGCAGCGTACCTTCGGTGTAGGGCTTGGGTGGCTGGGTGGCCTTTTTCAGCAGCGACGGCTCGTGCGGTCCGCTCTCTCCCTCCACCATAGGCGGCATATTGCCGTTGTCGGCATCGCCCTCGGCATTGTTCTGGGCTTCGGCGGTAGCAGCCTTGTCCTTGGCATACACGTCGCGCCAGCCGTTATACAGAATCTGCTTTCCGGTAGCCTTAAACTCCACCCCATTCACATCGGCCATCACCGTAGTTTGCGAAAACTCGCAATCGGGATAGAAAGCTGCAATGAAGCGCCGTGCCACCATGTCATACACCCTCTTCTCCTCCTGCGTGAGCGGCACCGTCTGCGGCTTCACATTGGTGGGGATGATAGCGTGGTGGTCGGTCACCTTCGAGTTGTCAAACACCTTTTTCGTCTTGGGAATCTTTCCGCCCAGCACTCGCGCAGTCAACTCCGAATATGGTTCCATGGCCTGCATGATGCCGGGAATCTTGGGATAAATATCCTCGCTAAGATAGGTGGTATCAACACGCGGATAGGTTGTCACCTTCTTCTCATAGAGCGACTGTATGTAGCGCAGCGTCTCCTCAGCCGAGTAGCCGAAGCGACGGTTGCACTCCACCTGCAGCGAAGTGAGGTCGAAGAGGCGAGGCGGAGCCTCCTTTCCTTTCTTTGTGGTCACCGACTTCACCGTGAGCGGAAACTCGCCTATCTTCGCAATCACCTCGGCTGCCTCAGCCTCATTCTTGTAGCGGCCCTTGGTAGAATTGAAGGTAACAGTGCGGTAGAGGGTCTTTATCTCCCAGTAGTCTTCGGGCACAAAGCCTTCAATCTCCTTCTGTCGCGCCACAATCAGCGCCAACGTGGGAGTCTGCACACGCCCTATCGAGAGCACATGGCGGTCGTGGGCATATTTCAGTGTGTAGAGCCTGGTAGCATTCATTCCGAGAATCCAGTCGCCGATGGCGCGCGAAAGTCCGGCGTGGTAGAGCGAATTGAAGTCGCTCTCGGGCCGCAGTTGCTTGAAGCCCTCACGGATGCTCTCGTCGGTGAGCGACGAAATCCACAGTCGCTTCACCGGCTTGCTGCACTGCGCCTTCTGCATCACCCAGCGCTGTATCAGCTCTCCCTCCTGCCCGGCATCACCGCAATTGATCACCTCATCGGCTTGCCCGATAAGCGTCTCTATCACATGGAATTGCCTCTTGATGCCGGTGTCGTCGATGAGCTTGATGCCAAACCGCTGCGGAATCATCGGCAGGGCGCCAAGGCTCCACGAGCGCCAGCGGTCGGTGTAGTCGTTGGGTTCTTTCAGCGTACAAAGGTGACCGAAGGTCCACGTCACGCAATATCCGTTGCCCTCATAGAAGCCGTCGCGCTTCACCTGGGCACCAAGAATCTGCGCAATGTCCTTTGCCACACTTGGTTTCTCAGTAATGCAAACTATCATTATTCTCTACAAAAGTCATTCATAAAAAAAAGATACAACACGCTCATTCACAGCCCTTGGCGCTTTGCCTCGTTCCACAAGGCATCCATCTCGCCGAGTGTCATCTCTTTGAGTGTCTTCCCAGCCTTCTTCGCCTCAGCCTCCACATAGTTGAAGCGCGATATGAATTTGCGGTTGGTCTTTTCGAGGGCAGTGTCGGGGTGTACGCCATAGAGGCGTGCTGCATTCACTATGCTGAAAAGCAAGTCGCCAAACTCCTTCTCCTCATTCTCGGTGTCGCCCTTGCGCATCTCGGCTTCCACCTCGGCAAGCTCTTCCTTCACCTTATCCCACACGTCTTCGCGCTTCTCCCAGTCGAAGCCCACATTTGCAGCCTTCTCTTGAATGCGATAGCACTTGATGAGAGCCGGGAGCGACTCGGGCACGCCGGCAAGCACCGTCTTGTTGCCGCCTTTCTCCTTGAGCTTTATCTGCTCCCAGTTTTGGATTACCTGCTCGGCATTGCTCACTTGCTCGCTGCCAAACACATGCGGGTGGCGGAAAATCAGCTTCTCGCGCAGCGCATCACACACGTCGGCAATGTCGAAGCGGTTTTGTTCGTCGGCAATCTTGGCATAGAAGATGATGTGCAGCAACACATCGCCAAGCTCCTTGCATATATCTTTCACATCGTCGCGCATCAGGGCGTCG
>JBJFEF010000229.1:0-1759 GCA_051890435.1 Muribaculaceae bacterium | reverse complement strand
CACCGCAACAGAACAGTTATATGTGCGGTGAGACACCGCACCTCCTAACTACCGATAACGACCAGCAAGTCTCACAGTGCGGTGGGACACCGCACCTCCTACTTGAAGACTTGATGAATGCTTACAAGCAGAAGTGGGAGCGCCTCTTTATGCAACTTCACACCAACGAGGAAGAACTCAACCGTCAATTCATTGAAATCTACGGTTTGCAAGACGAACTCACTCCCGATGTTCCTCTCGATGAAATCACCATCCTCCAGCAAGGCGAAATTCATATAGAGAACAACGATATTGTGTGGCACGACGATGTCATAGCCAAGCAACTGATTTCCTACGCAATCGGTTGCTGGATGGGGCGTTATCGCCTCGATAAGCCGGGACTGCATATTGCTCACCCGAACCCGACTGCAGAAGAAGTTTGCACCTACACTCACAACGGCAACGAATTTGAAATCGATGACGACGGAATAATCCCGATACTAAGCGCCGACTCACAGTTTGCCGACAACGCCTGCCACCGCATTCGCGACTTCCTGCGTATCGCTTTCGATGAGGAGGACCTACAGGAAAACATCAATTTCATTGAAACGTGCCTTGGCAAGAGCCTCGAAGCATACTTCATCAAGGATTTCTGGAAAGACCACAAAAAGATGTATCAGAACCGCCCGATTTACTGGCTGTTCTCATCGAAGAAAGGCGCTTTCCAATGCCTCGCCTATATGCACCGCATGGACGCTTACACCGTGGAACGTGTGCGCAGCAAATACCTGCTGCCGCACATGGATTGGCTCACGCATCGCATCAACGAACTGCGTGCCGACGATGCCATGCTCACCACCGCCCAGCGCAAAACCGTCGAGCGCTTGGAGAAAGAACTCGCCGAGTGTCGCGAATATCACGAACGCCTGCACTACGTTGCCGACAGGCAAATCGCTTTCGACCTCGACGACGGCGTGGTGGTAAACTATGCCAAATTCGGCGACATACTCGCAAAAATCAAATAATGCACTATGGCTATTATTGACAACATATACAACTACTTCGACAGCAACGCCGACCTGCACGTGCTTTTCATCTTCGACCCGATGCGCAGCATGGTGGGCGAGATTGAAGACACCACTCTCCGCGAGGGCTTCCGCTTTGTGGAATTTCAAGGCAACTGGTTCGCCACTAAATATGCTCTCGAAAACGAGTGGAGCAATGAGAAAGTAATACTCTTCTTTCAGCAAGCCGCACCCGCCACGAGAGAAGCAAGGGCGAATTTCCCGCTTATGGATTTGCTTGTGGCTAATGCCGAATTTAAGAGCAACAACTACGAGGCGTTTATGCAGCAAAACCGCATCGACGATGCCCACTTGCCGTTTATCCGCAACCATATCTCCGAACTGCAACTCGAGAAGTTCAACCGCATACTCGGCGGCTACTACGGCGAAGCGTTCAGCCTCGATGTGGGCTTCCGCGGCTTGATTTCAGGCTATATGGGCGAGAGCAAAATGCTCTCGTGGAACGAGATTATGCTACGCCTGTTCGTCTTCGCCCATAACTGCGACGATGCCAAGTCGCAGAAATTCTTCGTCACCCTGCAAAGCCGACGCGATGTGCTCGCTGCACTCAACAATAGGCTGAACGCCACCTTCGGCTCAGGCTATGATGAGAACTCACGTCAGAAGATAGTGGAAGCGGCTCAGCGACTGAAATACAACCTTATCACCCAATTGTTTGGCGTAAATAACGCCGACAACTACAAGCACCTGAAAGT
>JBJFEF010000228.1:0-6329 GCA_051890435.1 Muribaculaceae bacterium | reverse complement strand
CCGACATCGCACTTCCGCCGGTGCTCAATGGCGAAATCAAGTTCTATCCGAGCAAGTATGTCACCACCTATCGCAACTGGCTTGAAAACATCCAAGACTGGTGTATCTCGCGCCAGCTGTGGTGGGGTCATCGAATCCCGGCCTACTTCCTTCCTACTGCCGAAGACGAGGAGGAGAAGTATGTGGTAGCCCTCACTCCCGAGGCTGCACTCGAGAAGGCGCGCAAAATTGCCGGATATGAAAACATCACCGCCGAGCAGCTCACACGCGACGAAGACGCCCTCGACACCTGGTTCTCGTCGTGGCTGTGGCCTGTGTCGCTCTTCGATGGAATCAACAATCCCGGCAACGATGAAATCCAGTACTACTACCCCACCTGCGACCTTGTCACCGGACCCGATATCATCTTCTTCTGGGTAGCCCGCATGATTATGGCAGGCGAGGAATACATGAAGGATGTGCCTTTCCGCAACGTGTATTTCACCGGTATCGTCCGCGACGAAATCGGCCGCAAAATGTCGAAGTCGCTCGGCAACTCGCCCGACCCGATTGAGCTTATCGAGAAATACGGTGCCGACGGCGTGCGCATGGGTATGCTCCTCGCAGCTCCTGCCGGCAACGACATTCTCTTCAAAGAAGACCTCTGCGAGCAGGGCCGCAACTTCAACAACAAGATTTGGAACGCCTTCCGCCTCGTGAAAGGATGGGAAGTGGCCGACATCGAACAGCCCGAATATGCCAGCGTGGCAGTGAAGTGGTTTGAGAGCACTCTCAATGCCACTCTTGCCGAGGTGAAAGACCTCTTCGGCAAGTTCCGCCTCTCTGAGGCTCTGATGGCTGTGTATAAGCTCTTCTGGGACGAGTTCTCATCGTGGTATCTCGAAATGGTGAAGCCCGCCTACCAGAAGCCTATCGACCGCGCCACCTATGAGGCTACACTCTCCTTCTTCGACGCCCTGCTGCGCCTGCTCCACCCATTCATGCCATTCATCACCGAGGAGCTGTGGCAGCACATCAGCGAGCGCAAAGAGGGCGAAAGCATCATGAACACCCTCTTGCCCTGTGCCGGAGCAGCTGATGAAGCTGTGCTTCGCGCAATGAACGAGGCTAAGGAGATAGTGGCTGGTGTCCGCACCGTGCGACTCCAGAAAAATATCGCCAACAAGAACGCTCTCTCGCTGCAGGTGATTGGCAAATTCGAAAACCCCTTCGGTGCAGTGGTTGCCAAGCTTGCCAACCTTGAGAGCATCGACGAGGTGGCTGCAAAAGACGCTACTGCCGCTGCTTTCCTCGTGGGAACCACCGAGTATGCCGTGCCTCTTGGCAACAACATCAACGTGGAAGAAGAGCTCAAGAAGCTCGAAGCCGACTTGAAATACTACGAAGGCTTCAAGCTCTCTATCGAGAAGAAACTCAGCAACGAGCGCTTCGTGAGCAAGGCTCCCGAGGCCGTGGTTGCCGGAGAGCGCAAGAAGCTTGCCGACGCCGAGAGCAAGATTGCCACTCTGCGCGACAGCATCGCAGCACTCAGCAAGTAGCACGCGATAATCGTAACACCATTAGGGCTGACTCCTGCAATGGAATCAGCCCTAATTTTTTTGCCCGCCCGAAGAAGCCTCATCAGGCAGCAATGTTTCCTTAAATGCCGCGATGCTATTTGCTGAGCTTGATGCCGGCATAGATGCCCTTATACTGTGAAAGGAGCTCTGAGGCAGTATTGGCAGTGGAATTTTTTGAATATTTTGCTATCGCCGACACAAGACCCTGGAGCTTGCTCACATCAAACATGATGCTCAAATCAGTGCCCTTGCTCACATATGCAGTGAGGTTACCAAAGTTAGAACCCAAGCGGCTGAAGTTGAACACCAGCTGTCCGGCTTTCTCGCCTTGCTTCACGGTGCCGTTCAAAGTACGGCCGTTCTTGAGTACCATTGTGGCATTACCCTTGCCGTCGAAAGTCATCTTCAAGCCCTCGATTCCGGCACGCTGGTAGTAGGGAGCCAGCTTGCTCTCAACTGTTGCTGCCACAGCAGCGCCACCGGCCTTCTTGAGCAAGTCATCGCTCTTGAACGACACTGCCGGACCCGAATATTTCCATTCACCTGTCACATCAGCCACGGTGATGCTGTCGGTAGAAATCACGTTGTTGATTACATTGCTCAGAGTGCTGCCGCTTGAGAGCGCACTGCCAAGCTGCTTCCAGTCGAAAGCCGATGCACTGAGGCTACCCATAGCCACCACCAGTGCCACTACCATCAATTTCAATTGCTTCATTTTTTGATTGTTTATTGAGTTTGTGATTAATTTACGTTACAGTTCTCTTTCTTCGATTCATAAGTTGAATCCAGGTTTTTCGGGCGCAAACTTACACAGAATTTTCCAATTTTGGAACAATCTCGTTGCAAAAACCGTAATTTCACGCACAAATTCCCTATTTTTCACACCTTTTTTGCCTATTATCACTTTTTTGCTGCCACATTCGGTGAAAATCGCGAATAATGTGTAATTTTGCATATCAACATTTAAGGCTCCTTTTGCCTTTGCTTTGAGAAATTTGAATGAAATGAATGAAACAATAACTACCGACAAGAAACCTCTTGTGGGAATGACGCTGGCTCAGCTCCAGGAGGTGGTGAAGGAGCTTGGTATGCCACGCTTCACCGCCACGCAGCTCGCCGAGTGGATCTACACACACCGCGTTGCCGACTTTGAGGAGATGAACAACATATCGAAGGTGAATCGCCGCAAACTTGCCTCGCGCTACACCATAGGGCGCTATGCCCCCATGCACGAGCAGCGCAGCGTTGATGGCACCGTAAAATATCTCTTTGCCACCGGCGACGGCAAGGCTGTGGAAAGCGTGTATATCCCCGATGGCGACCGCGCCACGCTCTGCATCTCGTCGCAAAAGGGCTGCCGCATGGGTTGCACCTTCTGCATGACGGGCCGTCAAGGCTTTCACGGCAACCTCTCTGCCGCCGAAATCATCAACCAGATTATGAGCATCCCCGAGACCGCTACACTCACCAATGTGGTGTTTATGGGAATGGGCGAACCGATGGACAACGTCGATGCCGTGCTGCAAGTGGTGGATGTGCTCACTGCCAAGTGGGGACTCGCTTGGAGCCCTAAGCGAATCACCGTGTCGAGCATCGGAAAAATGCCCGAATTGCGACGTCTGCTCGACGAAACTAGCGTGCACATCGCCATCAGCGTGCACTCTCCCTATCACACCGAGCGTGAGCAGCTAATGCCGGTGGAACGTGCCTTTGCCGTGACCGATGTGATGAAGCTGCTCAGCGGCTACGACTTCGCGCACCAGCGTCGCCTCTCGGTGGAATACATCATGTGGGAAGGCCTTAACGACGACGATGCCCACGCCGATGCACTCGCAAAGCTGCTCAAGCACGTGGATTCGCGCGTGAATCTCATTCGCTTCCACGCCATTCCCGGCTCGCACCTGCGCACCTCCAATGAGGCTAACATGGTGGCTTTCCGCGACCGCCTCAACAGCCAGGGCATTATCTGCACCATTCGCCGCAGCCGTGGCGAAGACATCTTTGCCGCTTGCGGTATGCTCGCCGGAAAGGTGAAAGACAACAGCTCCAATTGATGCCACCACTCATCAGCAACATCACTTCTACCATTATTAATTCTACCCATAAGTAAATTCAACATGACTATCAGCAAGAGAAAACACCTGATGCTATGGCTATCGGCTGTGATTGCCCTCATAGCAAGCGCTCAGGCGCCGAGTGGCTACTACAACTCGGCTATCGGCAAGAACAAAGGAGATTTGCTCCGTGCTCTCGAATCGATTGTGGGGCCGCACACCACTGTTTCCTACAGCGGGCTCTACAACGTGTATCAAACCAGCGATGTAACCGCCGACGGCTACATCTGGGACATGTATGCAACCACAAAGTACAACCCCGGTCCGGGCGACCGCTGCGGAAACTATAGCTCCATTGGCGACTGCTACAATCGCGAGCACTCTTTCCCGAAGAGCTGGTTCAATGATGCTTCGCCCATGGTGAGCGATGCCTTCCACGTATATCCCACCGACGGTAAAGTCAACGGACAGCGCAGCAACTATCCCTATGGCGAATGTGCCAACGGCTCCTACGTTAGTCCCAAAGGCAACATCAAGGCTCTCGGAAAACTCGGAAAAAGCACCTTCTCGGGCTACTCGGGCACCGTGTTTGAACCCGACGACCAATATAAGGGCGACTTTGCACGCACCTACTTCTACATGGCTGCTGCCTACAACAGCCGCATAAGCTCATGGGACAGCCCTCAGCTTGCCGGCAACAGCTACCCCTGCTTCAGCACATGGTCGGTAGATTTGCTCATGAAGTGGCACAGGCAGGACCCCGTGAGCCAGAAGGAAATCAACCGCAACAACGCCGTTGAAGCCTATCAGCACAACCGCAACCCATTCATCGACCATCCCGAGCTTGCCGAGTACATCTGGGGCACGCGCAAAAACGATGGCTGGACTCCCGGTGGCGTGCTCGACCCGATGCTCACTCTCCCCGTTGATGGCAGCTCCGAGCACATTGGCATCACTGGCGTGAACGTGCCTTTCGTGCACCGCATCAAGGTGAAAGGCTCCGACCTTCAGGAAAACCTCTCGATTTCGCTCTCCGACAACTCTTCTTTCTCCACTTCGGTCAATTCAATCACTGCCGAAGCCGCTAAGGATGGCACATACTTCGACGTCACTTTCAATCCACAAAGCGCAGGCACCTTCAGCGTGGTGGTGACAATAGCAAGCAGCGAGGTGTCGTCGGCCATCACCCTCACTGCCGAGAGCACCGACGGAATCCCTGCCGGCGAAGCCACCAACGTGACGCCCACCTCGTTCAGCGTCAACTGGATCGACGTGGATTTCACCGGAATGTACACTCTCCACATCACCGAGAGCGACATGACCACTCCACTTGCCGGATTCCCTGTGCAGATTGATTCGAGCGAGGAGTCATACGACGTGAAGGGCGCAACCCCGAGCACCACCTACTACTATTGGCTCACCTCTGAGAGCGGTCGCTCTTCAAATGTGGTGAGCGTCACCACTGCCGACCCCGAACTCGTGCTCACATTCATCCTCCCCGAGGGTGGACTGGTGCTCAATGCCGTGCCTGGCGAGCCGTCGGAGCCGGTTGAGGTGCAGGTGTTCACCGACTACATCACCGACCCCGTAACTGTTACCGTAACCGAGCCGTTTGAGCTCAGCTCCGACAAATCGACGTGGACACAAAGCCTCACCATATCGCCCGAGGGCGAAACCGTGTATCTGCGCATGCAGGCGTGCGAAGCCGGAGAGTATAGCGGCACTCTGTCGCTGCACACTGCCACCTTCGAAGGCGACGACGTGCCTGTAACCGGCATTGCTGCCGACATTGTCAGCTTCTTCGAAGACTTTGAGATTGAGGAGGCTGAAGGCTATCTGAGCAGCGATTTCCAAGGCACCGCTTGTCTGTGGAGCCGCTCTAATGTGGGCATCTATGGCCGCACAAGCGACAAGTTCAATGGCTCTCACGCCCTCTGCACCGGCAAGAGTGGCGAGCGACGGGTGGCTATGGCTGAAGACAAGCTGCGTGGCGCCGGAACTCTCACATTCTATGCAGCGCCCTACGGCAACGACGAAGAAGCCACAGTGAAAATCACCTACTCGGTCGATGGCGGAGAATCGTGGCTACCGCTTGCCGACAATGTCACTATCACACAGGGCGACCTCTCGCTCTACTCTTTCACAATGAATGTGACCGGCAGTGTGCGCATCGCCATTGAGCAGACCGCCGGAAAGCGCCTCAACATCGACGATATCGCCATCAGCGACTATATGGGTGCCGTGACGTCGGTTGAAGCCATCCGCTCTTGGGACGCATATTGCTCTGCACCCGGCACCATCGCCGTGGAGAGCGACGGACGCACTGCGCTCACCATCTATTCTATCGATGCCCATGAGCAATGGAGCAGCACACCGGCGGCTGGAACCACCATCGTTCACCTTACCAAAGGCATCTACATAGTAGCCACTGCCAACAGCTCAAAAAAAGTTATAGTGAAATAACGCTCCGTGCACAGCAACACCGCACGCACCGTGTGTGCGGTGTTGCAACCGGCAGATAAAGCATTCTTATCAGGCAAAAAAATAGCGAGAGGCTGTGTCGTAACTGCGACACAGCCTCCTTCATATTGTCTATATCCTCGTCATCGTGTGCTCCACAACGGCTCACACTGCCAATTGCCTGATGGGAAGCCCAGTGCACCGTGGGCCTTAATTCGTATAACCGGGAGGGCACTGCAATAAAAAAGCGAGGCGA